>JAABTR010000835.1 GCA_011389755.1 Deltaproteobacteria bacterium
ATTTTCTTCCTGAAGCCGTCAGGCTCATCCGATGACGTCATGCCTCCCGATTTGGAGACCTACGATGAGGAGCCCGCGGCGGCTGCCGGCGGTCCTGCCGAGTCAGAGGTGGAAAATGGCGGGGACGAGAGCTCCGGTGGAGGTTATGCCCCCACTCCGGCAGACTACGGTCGCGATGGGGCTTTAGAGCCTCAAAAGGGGGACGCTGCCTTCAAAAAAGCCCCAGCGGTGCCCCCCGGGCGGACTCCGGACGGCGTGTCCGTGGAAGACGAAGCCTTCTACCTCAAGTGCTGGGACAAAGAAGGCAAGGAGCGCCCCGGCGGCGACTGCGATGAGCTCGTGGTTTTCGAAAAGCGCCTCGCCGCAAGGCTCTATGTGGTGGACGCGTGTCGCCGGGAGCACGCCGGTGGCGATGCGACCGGAAAGCTCAGCTTGGGGGTGGAGGTGGATGTCCCCGGGCAGGGTTTCTCTGCGTGGAGCGGCGCATCGACGACCTTGCCGAAGGGCAAAGAGGTCTCGAGCTGCGTCAAGGAGAGGCTGGCCAGCGTGCCTCTGGACGGCCTGGATAACGATTTTGAGCGATATCGGATATTTTTTACGATTCATTTTGGCGGTTTCGGCGGCGACGTGGCGCAGCCAAGCGATGAGCCCTCAGCGAGCCGGGGCCCGGGCCTGACGAAGGGCAGCACGGTCGAAGTGATTTGGGACCACGTGCGGGTTCGCAATTCACCTGTGAGCGGCGCGGAGATCGGCAAGATATCCACGGGAAACAAGGTTAAGCTGCTCGATAAAAAAGATGGGTGGTGCAAGGTGATGACCCCCAATAAAAACGTAGGATGGATGACCTGTGAAGCGCTCTCGAATTGATGGAATCGGGCATGTGCTCGTCGCGGCGGCTGTGTTGTCGGCTCTGCTCGGCTGTACGGATGACGTTCATCGTCAGTTCCGGGAGCTGACCGAGGTCGAAAGGGCGCTGTCACTTTTGAGAAACGCGCCGAGAGACGAAAGAGGCATCCGCCTCGAGCAGCTCATGGCGGTGGAAGTGGACTCGCCAAGTGTGCAAAGGGTCAAGGACATCTGCGCTCAATCCCACAACGAGATGACCTCGGCGATGCGCGCGCTCGATGAGGCGCGGCAGCAGACCACGGCGGCGGAGGGCGCGGTCGAGAGCGCAAAAAAGGCCATGCGGGCCGAACAAAGAGAGATCACCGCCGAAGAGATGGCAAAGCTCCTCAGCATGAGCAAAGGCGCGGCCGAGACGCTCGTCCGGGTCACGGAGAATCTGGACCGTGCCGAGGAGCTGGTCGAGTCGTGCAGCCGTGAGCGCGAGGATCTGCGCCGAGCCTTGACCGGGGGGCTTTGAGCCTGGGCGCGTCTTGCGTTTTTGGGAATAGAAAAAGCTTCTCGGACGATTAAGAAAAGCGCGGAGCTTTTGGAACGATGAAACGAAGACGAATCGATTTTAAAAAGTGGGCGCTGCTCTGGATGGTCACGGCCGCCTCGGCCTGCTCATCATCGAAGCCCGAAGCGCCGCCGCAGCCTCCACAAGAAAAACCTGTCGTCACCGACGAGCGTACCGATCTCATTTTGACCTGGACCGACGAAGAGGGCGCCCACGTCGCCTCGCGTGTCGCCGAGGTGCCCGAAGCCAATCGGGGGCGGGTGCGGGTTCAGGATCCGAAGATTCCGCCCGAAAAGAGGGATCCCGCGTGGGTTTTCATCGCGGACTTGTCCCAAAAGGTGGATGGCCGGTACCGAGTCCATGCGGTGTTGCGCTCCGAGTTCGAAGAGCAAAGACATCCCGGGCTCGGCGCCGCCGCGCCGGCGACGCAGGTCCCCGGGGGGGACAAAGACGAGACCGGACGAGCCGAGGAGGTCTCGGCCCCGATCGTCATGTACGCCACGAAGACGTGCCCTGTCTGTCAAAAAGCCAGGCGGTGGCTCTTGGATATTGGAATCCGCTACATCGAAAAGGACGTCGGCTCGGATCCGGCCGCCATGGCCGAGCTGGAGCGCAAGGCGCGGGCTCAGGGAGTCCCGACCGGCGGTGTCCCGGTGTTCGACGTGCGCGGAAAGTTGGTACCCGGCTTCGATAAAAAGGTCATCTTGGAGCTGTTGTCAGAGTCTCGATTAGGTGACCCCGGCGCGTCTGCGATGACAATCTAGCAGGCGCGGCGTCCGCGGTTTTTTTCGGCAAAGCGGCTTAAGCGTTCTATATCTTTGTCATGAACAATGAAGAGCGAAGCAGCGCCGCTGGGTCGGTGCCCCCTCTGCCGGGCGGCGAGAACCGCTCGGGGGAGGAAAACACAGACACCAAGAACAGCCAGGCCAGGTTCGGGACCTTCGGCGGTGTGTTCACGCCCTGCGTGCTCACCATCTTGGGCGTCATCATGTTCATGCGAACAGGGTACGTCGTGGGCGAGACCGGGGTCTGGTACGCGCTCATCATTCTCGGCATCGCAAAGACGATCACGACCCTGACGACGCTCAGCCTCTCGGCCATCGCCTCCAATATCGAGATGCGGGTCGGTGGGGT
>JAABTR010000836.1 GCA_011389755.1 Deltaproteobacteria bacterium
ACGCACGCGGTCCGTCGTTCACCGAGGGACTGCCGACCTCGTTCTTTTTTTTCCGGAGAACGCTTTTAGTGGTGCGAACCGAGATAAAACTCGACGTTGTCCGGAAACTCGTGGTCAAACTCGATGGCCACCTCGTTCGCCCAGATGCTCGAGACTTCTCTGGGCTCTTTTCGGCGCACATAGGCGGTGTGCCAGCGCGCGGTTTCGTATTCGTCCACGACGACCTTGAGGTCGATGCCCTTACCGAGCTGCAAGTCTGCGCTCGTCAGCAGCATGGCCCCGCTTCGGCTCACGTCGCGCGTGACACCGAGCCAGTTACGATCGTCGTCTCCTTTGATCTCGACGGCAAGCGCCACCGGGAATCTGGAGTGCTTTCTTCTGTTGTTGTTTGTCGTTTCCATGGTTTCTAATTTAACAACATTTTGCCGTTGTGAGTGAAATTTCGGATCCTGAATTTTCGTTTTTTTCGTTTTTTTCCGTTACCACGACGGGATGGGGAACTTAAAGAAAAAAGCTAACGCAGGGCCTGTTTGAGCGCAGCGGTGGAGCAGGCGATTCGTTCGACGCTCCCCTTGAGGGCTTTGGCGGAGTCGTCCAGATCCTTGGCGGAGAAGTCGATGTAGTCCGCGCCGTTTCGCACCTCTTCGAGGGCGGTCCTCTGATGGCGGACCTCTTCGGTGATGATGGCGATGCGCGTGGATGTCTCGGAAAAATTTTCCGCGATCCCTTCGATGGAGGCGGCGGTGGAGGAGAGCTCCTCGAACTGCCGGTTGAGTATCTCGGAGCTGCTTTGGATGGAGTCAGCGCTGTGCCTGGCGCGCGTCCTTATCTGCTCGAGGAGCTCTCGGCCTTCGCTGAGGCTCTGGTCGGTGCGAATGATCATCGCCTTGAGCTCGTTGGCGACCACGCGGAAGCCGCTGCCATAGCTCCCGGCCTTTGCCGCCTGAATTCCCGCGTTGACCGCCAAGATCTTGATTTGTCCGGCGAGCTCTCGGTTGAGGCCCAGGATGTCTTCGATGCGCTCGGCCTGCGCCGCCAAATCGGCGAATTCCGCCTGGGCCACCTCGTTGACTTCGATGATGAGCGCGAACCCCTTTTCGATGGCCGCGAGGCGTTTGACCCCTTCCGAAGACCGGCGTTGGACCTCTCGCACGATCTCGGAGGCCGATTTCGCGGCCTGCGTGGTTTGTGCGGCCCGCACGCTCAGCTCGGCGACGGCGGAGTTGATCTGAGCGATGGCCGTCGCCTGGTCGCCGGCTTGTGAGCTGAAGGCGCCGGCGATCTCCTCGATCTTGTCGAGCGCGCCTTCGATGTCCGAGGAGACCTCCAGCGCGTTCTCGATGGCGGCGTTTTGCTGCTGGTTCATCTCGACGAGGGTGTCGATGAGGTGCTGATTCATGCGGCGGCGGCTCAGCAGAATCTGTGCGATGACGGGTATCAGCAAAAAACCGAAAGCGACCGAGGTGGTCATGCGCTCAAAGGCGTTTTGCTGGGGGATCGGGTACGCCCCAAGGGCATAGACCAGCGCTGGAGCGACGAACCCCACGACGCTCGCGGCTGCGGCAAAGTAGAGCAGACGGGTGGAGACCAGGGCGGAGTAGGCGACCATGACAGCCATGGCCATGATGGACGTCCCCGCCATCCCCTTGAACAGGAACATGCAAAAAGAGACGAACCCTATGACCGAACAGATGAAGATCCCGGCCGCTTTTTCGATCTCCCCCTTTTTGGTGTGTCGCAGCGCCAGAGCCCACAGCCCGGCCGAACAGGTCACGAAGATGAAAATCGCTGATTCACGCCACGTGGCCGAGGGGCGCATGGCGCGCATGGCGAACAAGACGATGGCGAGGGGCGCTGCCAG
This sequence comes from Deltaproteobacteria bacterium, assembly GCA_011389755.1. Taxonomy (GTDB): domain Bacteria; phylum Myxococcota_A; class Polyangia; order JAAYKL01; family JAAYKL01; genus JAABTR01. The sequence continues at coordinate 1,862 of JAABTR010000836.1, forward strand.
TCGGACCGACCACCGCTGAAGAGTCAGGTGGGATTGTGTGTAGTAGGAGTGTTGCTGCTGTGAGGACAGCGCCTCGATGGCCTGTCTCGCGGGGATCGAGGAACGCTGCTCGCGTTCTTGCTGCTCGGCGTGTTCCGTCATCGCGGCGCGCCCTCGAGGGGAAGAAGGATGACCTTCAACCTCGACAGGGAAGCTGATATCAGCGCGACCTGGTCCAGCAGCCTCTGCGTCTCTTCGCTCAAATCCTTGGCCGCGAATCCGACATAGTCGACGCCCGCGGCGACCTGGTCGAGATCGCTGTGCTGGGCGTGCGCCGCGCTTTGAATCTGGTCGACGCGCTGCACCGAGTCACCGAAGCTCGTCATGATCTTTTCGATGAGGCGGCCGGTCGCGCCCAGATCTTCGAGCTGTTTTTCGAGCAGGTTGGCGCTGCGCCGTATGGTGTCGGAGCTCTGCTTGGCCCGGGTCCGGATGTCTTCGAGGAGCCCGCGGCTCTGGCTGAGGCTTTTTTCTGTTCCCGATATGAGCGCCTTGAGCTGGTGGGCCACGACGCGGAAACCTTCCCCATAGTCACCGGCTTTGGCGGCTTGGATTCCGGCGTTGACCGCGAGGATCTTGATCTGCCCGGCGATTTCCCGGTTGGATCTCAAGATGTCCTCGATGTTTTCC
>JAABTR010000837.1 GCA_011389755.1 Deltaproteobacteria bacterium
TCACGAACCGGATCAATGATTTATCATTCTGTGTCGAAACCAGCAACACATTTTTTGGTCGCCGCCATTGGGCATCTTTTTGGGATCACCGAGGGGGTGCGTTGATACCGGAGAGCAAGATCACAGAAGTCAGAGACCGCTCTGACATCGTCGCTGTGATCGGCGATTACGTCACTTTGCGAAGAGCCGGCGCGAATTACAAGGGGGTCTGCCCCTTTCACGCGGACAGCGATCCCTCTTTCAACGTCAATCCCGCGAGGCAGTTTTTTCATTGTTTTGGGTGCGGAGCTTCGGGAGACGTTTTCAAATTTGTTTCAAATATTGACGGAATAGGCTTCTACGACGCTGTGCAGCTGTTGGCAGAACGCTTCAACGTGGAGCTGCCCGAGCCGGAGATGACCTCGGCTGCTCGCACGGCGCAGGATCGGGCTCGGGAGGCCGCCAAGAGGCGGCGTTTCGTGCTCGAACGAGCCGCTTCGTTTTTCGAGGAGCGTCTGTGGTCGCCCGAAGGAGAGGCGGCCCGCCGAGCGCTCGCCGAGCGAGGGGTGAGCGAGCAGACCGCCCGAGAGTTTCGCATCGGGTTCGCCCCGGATTCATGGACGGCGCTGCGCGATGCTCTGCAGGCCGAGAGGATCAATCCCCGGGAGATGCTCAAAGTGGGGCTCGTGCGCGAGCGGCAGAGCGGCGGTGTCTACGATGCATTTCGCGACCGTTTGATGTTCACGGTGTCTGATCCGGGGGGGCGACCCATCGCCTTTTCGGGCAGATCCTTGTCGAGCGAGGAGGATGCGGGCGCAAAATACATCAACTCACCGGAGACTCCCGAGTACACCAAGAGCAAGGTCTTGTTCGGGCTCCACCAGGCCCGGGTCGGCCTGAGCAAGACCTCCGAGGCCTTGTTGGTGGAGGGGAACTTCGATGTGGTTTCTCTATACGAGGCGGGGCTGCGAAATGTGGTCGCGCCCCTGGGTACCGCGTTGACCGAGAGCCAGACAGCGCTCTTGCGTTTGCGGGTCGAAAAAGTGGTTTTGATGTTCGACGGGGACGACGCCGGCAAGAAAGCGGCGGTGCGAGCTTTTCCCACACTCGCCAAGGCCGGGCTCGCCAGCTACGTCGTCCCATTGCCTCGGGGGGAGGACCCCGACAGCTTCGTGCGGGAGAAAGGGCCGGCGGCGCTGAAGGCGCTGCTGGATAACCGTCGAGGGCTGCTCGACCAGATCATCGAGGATGAGGCGGCCGACTGTGACGGGAGCATTCAGGATGTGGTCCGTCGAATACGGAGCATGCGCTCGCTCTTCGAGCACCTAAGGACCCGAATGGAGCGCGATCTGTATCGGCAGCGTTTAGCCGGCGCTTTCGGCGTCGAGGAGCGCGCCATCGCGGCGGAGCTGCGAGGCGCGCGGACTGTGGGAGAAGCCAAGGCGGAACCAAAAGAAAGAAAGGCGCAACAGCAGGATGAGACGAAAGCCCCTCAGCGGGCGGAGCGTGAGCTCATGGGTTTGTTTCTCGATTGCCCCGAAATGATTGACAAGGCCGTGGATGTCGGCGTCGTCGACCTGGTTTCAGATCCCCACCTGAAGAAGCTGCTTTGTGAGCTTGTGGCTCGTAGGCAGAGAAAAGAAACACACGTGGCGGATCTCGTGACTTCCGACGCGACGACCCCGCTTGGGGCGTGGCTGGCCAAACGGGCTTTGGAGAAACTCTATGACAATAAAGAGAATGCATTACGGGCACTTTTCGATATTCGAGCTAAGCTTGTACGGGAGATTTACGCGGAGCGGATACGCGCTTTAGAGTCTGACATACAAGAAGCGAATGCGAAAAAGGATGTTGCCCGGGTGTTCGAGCTATCGCGTCAAAAAGCTGACCTGCAGCGACTCAAGGAGGCGAAAAAAGCCGAGTTGTTTGACAGCGACCACGCAAGAGCATAGACACACCCAGCAAGAGGACGTGTGCATATGGACAGGATTCAGGACAAGAACAACATCCAGCAACTCATCGAGCTCGGCAAGACCAAGGGATACTTGACCTACGAGGAGGTCAACGATTACCTACCCGAAGACGCCGTCTCTTCTGATGAGGTCGATAAGTTGCTCGACGTGCTCTCAAGCGAGCACATAGAGGTTGTGGATCGCAGCGAGAACGCCGGTGAGAACCGCCAAAACGATCGCAATCGGGATCCGGAGTCCGGTGGGGGCAACGAAGGCGGCGAAGAACCAGAGCTCGGATACTTTTCCAAGACCAACGATCCCGTCCGCATGTATCTGCGGAAGATGGGCTCGGTTTGTCTTTTGACCCGCGAAGGCGAGGTGGAGATCGCCAAGCGCATCGAGCAGGGAGAAAGACAGGTCCTGGATGTGCTCTTGTCCTCCGACATACCGGTCGAGGACATCGTCGGCGGCGACAAGCCGGCCGGCAAGCCTGACGCTGCGGAGGCTGCGACCGAAGGCCAGGCAGAAGAAGCCGAGGAGGACGGCGAAGGTGAGGATGACGACACCATCGTCACCGAGGACGATTTCAGCGATTAT
>JAABTR010000838.1 GCA_011389755.1 Deltaproteobacteria bacterium
GCGGCTTCGACGCGGTGGTGCTGGTCACCGACCACGACGCTTTTGATTACGCCGCCATCGCCGAGAAGGCGCAGGTCGTGCTCGACTGTCGAGGCGGGTTTGGGAAGCGGGGGCTTGGGCCGGAGAAGGTGGTTCGGCTTTGATGAGCGTTTTTGTGCATGAGACTGCGGTCGTGGACGAAGGGTGTGAGATCGGCGAGGGCACGCGCGTCTGGCATTTTTGTCACGTCTCGGGTGACTGCCGCATCGGCCGGGATTGCAGCTTTGGGCAAAACGTCTACATCGCCCCGGGTGTGAAGATAGGCTCGGGGGTCAAGGTGCAAAACAACGTCTCGATTTACCAGGGCGTGGAGCTCGAAGACGGGGTGTTCTTGGGCCCGTCCATGGTCTTTACAAATGTCCGCAACCCGCGGGCCGGGGTGTCTCGGCGAGGCGAGTACGAGCGCACCCGGGTGGGGCGGGGGGTCACGGTGGGGGCCAACGCCACGGTGGTCTGCGGAGTCGAGATCGGCGCGTACGCCTTTATCGGCGCCGGCGCGGTGGTCACGAGGGACGTGCCGGCCCACGGCCTCGTGGTGGGCAACCCGGCCCGGCGAATGGGCTGGGCCTGCCGCTGCGGCGAGAGCGTCGATCCGGGGATCCCGTGTGAGCGGTGCGGCTTTGTCCTCGAGAGGGCGGCCCTTTGAACATCCCCATGCTGGATGTGGCCAGGCTGCACGAGCCGATCGAGGGCGAGCTGCGCAGCGCGTTCGACGATGTTTTGAGAAGCGGGCGGTTCATCGGCGGTTCCAAGGTGGAGGGGTTCGAAGCCGCCTTGGCGAGGCACGTGGGCGCGCGCCACGCCGTCGGGGTCAGCAGCGGTACAGACGCTCTGCTCGCGGCGATGATGGCGCTCGGGGTGCGGCCCGGCGACGAGGTCATCACCTCCACGTACTCCTTCTTCGCCACCGCGGGCGCCATCGCCCGCCTGGGCGCGCGGCCGGTGTTCGTGGACATCGAGCCTGCGGGCTTCAACATCGCGGCCGAGCTCATCGAGGGGGCGTGCTCCCCGCGGACCGTGGGCGTCATCCCGGTGCACCTCTTTGGTCAGTGCGCCGACATGGACGCTGTTTCGACAGTGGCGGAGAAGCACGGGCTGTGGGTCTTAGAGGACGCGGCCCAGGCCATCGGCGCGACGTACAAGGGAAAAGCCGCCGGAACCTTCGGAGCCGCCGGGATTTTTTCGTTTTTTCCGGCCAAGAACTTGGGCGCTCTGGGCGACGCAGGCGCTGTGGTGACGGGGGACGGCGCCCTGGCCGAGAAGATGAGGAGCCTGCGGCAGCACGGCGGAAAAAAGCGATACGCTCATGACGATATCGGCGGAAACTTCCGACTCGACGCGCTGCAGGCCGCCTTCTTGTCGGTCAAGCTGCCCCACCTCGAGGGGTGGGAGAAAAAGCGCCGGGCCAACGCGGCCTTTTACGACAGCGCGTTGAGCCCAAGCAGCCTCATAACGGCGCCCAAGGAGCTCGAGGACCGGCGACATGTTTTCAACCAATACGTGCTGAGGGTCCCCCGCCGCGACGATGTGCTGGCCACCCTTCGCGAAAAGGGGATCGCCACCGCGGTGTACTACCCGGTGCCCCTGCACAGGCAGCCGTGCTTCGAGGCTCTCGGGTACAGACCACAAGATTTGCCCCAAAGCGCGCGCGCGTCGGCGCAGGCGCTCGCGATCCCCGTGGAGCCGGGGCTCACCGAGCAGCAACGGGGCGCCGTCGCCAGCGCCGTGCTCGAAGAGGTGGGGCCGTCATGAACTTCGCCCTCATCGGCGCCGCCGGGTTTGTGGCGCCGCGGCACATGAAGGCCATCAAGGAGACGGGCAACCGCCTCGTGGCCGCCGCCGACCCCCACGACTCGGTGGGGATCTTGGACCGATATTTTAGAGACGTGCGCTATTTCCCCGAGATCGAGCGCTTCGACCGGCACCTGGAAAAACTCCGGCGAGGCCCCGACGAGGATCGCATCCACGCGGTGACGATCTGCTCGCCCAACTACCTGCACGACGCCCACGTGCGCCTCGCCCTGCGGGTGGGAGCCCGCGCCATCTGCGAGAAGCCGCTGGTCATCAACCCGTGGAACCTGGACCAGCTCGAGGCGATCGAAAAAGAGACCGGCGGGCGCATCGACACCATCTTGCAGCTGCGGCTCCACGAGCGGGTGCAAAAGCTCAAGGCCGAACTCTGCGCAAAAGAGGGCGCAACGAAACGCCACCGCGTCTCGCTCACCTACATAACCGGCCGAGGCCCGTGGTACCACGCCTCATGGAAGGGCGCCGAGGAGCGCTCCGGCGGCGTCGTGATGAACATCGGAGTGCACTTTTTCGACCTTTTGACGTGGCTCTTTGGTGACGCCGAAAAAGTCGAGGTGAACCTGCGGGAGCCTTCGAAGGCGGGGGGAAGGCTCACCCTCCAGCGAGCCGACGTCGACTGGTACTTGTCGGTGGGCTGCGAGGATTTGCCCGATCCGAGCGGCGCGGCGACCACGCA
>JAABTR010000839.1 GCA_011389755.1 Deltaproteobacteria bacterium
ATTGCACTGGGACTTTGATCGACCGCGATCTCGTACTCACCGCGGCACACTGTCTGTTAACGGATCCTTCGGGGGTGCTTTTCGACTACCAGCGAACCTCTCAAAATGATGTCCCGACAATGGACAATAAAGCGTACTTCGAGGTCGCCGAGGTCATCGAATCTGGTTGGGAGGACCATCTCGACTACGCTTTGTTGCGCCTGAACCCTCGGTCGTGATACGAGGTTGGTACTGGATGATGGGGCGTTTGTATCCGAAACTGGACTTCGTCTGGCCGGGAGACGTATATGGAGTCAATCCTGTGGATGGACGGGTCGCAGATACCCAATGCGAATCTCGCTGTCCAGCGATAGCGGGCATTGGCCACCCCGGCACACCTCATGTGGGCAATTTTGACTACACGTGCACGGAAAACGCGGATCAAGGTCTGTTCGTCGGGCAACCCAAGCTGGCAGATGTGGGTCGCATCTCGCCAAGTGACATCCCCAACGTAATCCAATTGAGTAATGTAGACGGATACCCATCGAGCTCGGGCAGCGGCGTGTATTCGGGGGTTGGAAACATAATCGGGATCGTCAGCGGGAGCCAATGTTTTGAAGCGGGCAAGGGTGGTAGCCTCCGTGTGGCCTCGGACGAGATGGAGAAAGATTCCAGCGACGAAGGGGGCGACTAGAGGGTCTTGCCCCCTTCGTCGCTATCCCGGCTGGTAGGCCGCACCCCGAAGCATTTCCGGGCGCGAGGCAACTTTCGTTGCCTTCTCTTTCGCCGGCCTCGTATCGATACTTCCCGTTGTCGGGAGATCCGAAAGGTCTGCTTGCCGAACGCAATGCTGGCTTCTCAAAGGAAGGACTTGCCATGAAAACGCTTAGAGTCTCCATACTCCTCGTCACCGCCCTCGGCGCACTGTCAGGGTGTGAACCCGCCGGCGGCGACGAAAACGCCTCGACATCCAGACATGACAACGCAGTACAAAAAAAGGAACAGGCGCTGTCTTTTCCCGGTCCGGGCGACTTGGGAAGCATCTCGATCCCCATCGACCCACTCGTGACGACGATGAGCAGCTTCGCGCCCTACGACATGAACCGCGACAGCACGCACGAGATCGAAAGCATCAACCTGCTGCCGTTCGAGGATCCTTCTCAGGCAACGCCTCAGGACGCCCGGCTGGTGCTCGTCATCGTGGAGCCGCGCCTTCTCGATACGATCGCGGGTAGCGTCGCGGATACCGATGACGTTCTGGAAGCGCTGGAACGCTACAAGTCAGATCTCAGCGCCGAGGGGCTGCATTCGAGGTTCATCGAGATATCCGTCTACGACGGCCAGACCCACCAAGACGGTCTCACGGTGCTCGCCATCAGAGAGCTGCTCAAAGGCGTCCGCGATGAGTACTCCGGGCTCGAAGGCGTCGTGCTCGTGGGTTCTTTTCCAGAGGCGATGCTCGTACGCAGAACCATCTGGCGAAAAGACATCGGCGCCGACGACTCGGTCACCATTCAAGGCACGGAGCACCAGGGCGTGAGTCACTTGAGGATCGTGCCCGAGATCATCGCCGAGCGCGCCGAGATCGTGCTCGGGGACCTTGATGGAAACTGGCGCAATCTGTACCGGCAGTCGCCGACGGATCTCGAGTCGATCGTAGCGATCCCCAACGGGGCTACCAAGGAGACACAAGGCGAAAATTGGCCGAAAGAGGGATTGTTCGAAAGCGACATCTATGAGCGCACCACGGTAGAGTTCGAGGATTTCTTCTGGATCCAGGACGATGACTACACAAATGCTCAAATCTCCGACAATGTCCTCAGCTTCTTCATCACAAGCACGTCCTGTCGTCATCCAGAGCTGAGCCCCAACGACAGGGCTCTCCCCAATCCCATCGCGCGTCCGGACATCCTCGTCTCTCGCATCAACCCGAGGAATGTCGCCGTCAATCCGGACACCGCCTTTTTGGACGCCGGCGGGCATCCCCAGGCGGTCCAATCCGCAAGCCCGATCGCTCTGTCCCCCGAGGCTTTCTTTCACCGAGATAGCGAGCTCGAGCGGCAGGTCTTGCTGGACTATTTCTCCCGCAACCACACCTACCGCCGCGGGGGTTTTTCGAACTTGGGCGCGCGGGTCTCTTCGATCAGCGGCTCGAATCACGCGGCTGGCGCGGCCGCGTCGTTGAGCCAGGAGCTCGCCCCGGCCAGCTCCAATTTGGATGCGGGTTCGAACAAGGACAATGCGACCCTGGTCGAGTACGTGGAGTGGTTCAAGGAGCCCGCGGTGTTGCGTGGTGTCTACGCTCACTCGACCCCGCAGTACTCGGCGTATGTGGACACCTACGACGTTCGGGACCTGGAGTCGGCGGTGGGCGACCACTGGTGGCGCTGGCGCCGATCTGGTAGCTGGTACCTGCCCTCCTTGGACCAACAAGGCCGCGCCGCGAACCTCTACCTGCACCGCAGCGTTTGGGAAAACGGGGCCCTCGACGGAACCGGCGCCAACCTGTTCGTTCACCTCGGCTGCCAAGCGAACAGCCCCGCA
>JAABTR010000840.1 GCA_011389755.1 Deltaproteobacteria bacterium
CACCGCCTCGTAGTTGTTGGCGTAGAGCAAGAAGTCTATGGGATACCCCTGCAGCACGTCGGCGAAGGTGGTGACCGGGAGGACCACGCGGGCGTTGGTTTTCTGCGGGCTCATGATGATGGCGCGATCGATCTGGCCGAATGCGTATCCCTTTTGCAAATCGTCGAGCCTTATGAACGCGCCGGTCTCGGTACCGTAGCCCAGGATGCGCCCGTTCGGGGCTACCTCGATGGAGCCCATGTCGTCCGCCACCACGACGATGTCCCGCAGGAGATCCTTGCTCAAAAGACGAAGCGCCTCGAGCGATTCCGACTTGCCGGTTGCCGTCTCTCCAATGAGCAGAATGTTGGCGCTTTGCCCGTTCGACAGCATCAGATTGGTCATGGCGCCGTGGAAGGGCATGCGGCCGCGCTTCATGATGACGGCGTTGTGCAAGGTGAGGATCATCTTTTTCAGGTAGCCGAAGTAGGCGTATTTGTCGTCGCGAGGAACGGCGGCGACGAACACGTCGTTTTCTTCGTCGTCGTAGAACACGAGCGGGTGCTTCCCGTAGCGCGCCAGCGCATCGCCATCAGCGCCGTAGATGTAGATGGCATCGGGGCCCTGTTCTATCTGCGCCGGGTTTGCCAGCTCGAACAGGTTTCCCAGGGCACAGCCAAGGCCCATCATTTTGCGGTGGAAGTAGACGAACTCGACGATGGGGCCGACCTGCACGGGCGCACAGAGATACTGGCCCGGGTCGATGTCCAGGGCACCGAGTGGGTTTTCATCCAGTTTGGTGAAGTGGCCTTTGCGCGTGTTGGTGGGCGGATCCATGATGAGCGGCGGGTTGATGAGCTGGTGCTCGATGAAGGGGATCTCCGCGAGCTGGGGAGGGTACCCCTCGGGGAGCTTCCAGGGGTGCTTGGCGACGATGAGCCCCACGTTGCAGCCGGCTTGAACCTGACGGAAAACGATGGGGCGTTTGCCCACGATATTCTCGCACACGGCCCGATAGGTGCCGCGCACGCTGTCGGCGAGCAGCACGACGCCGCTGATGAACACCGACTCTTTGTCCTCGCACTCTTCCAGGGCATCGTCGGGCCGGCACACCAAGTAGCGCTCGAAAGAGCGCCAGTAATCGTAGAAGGCGTCGGTCAGTCGGTGCAGCGCGTTGCGTTCGCTCAATAAAACACCGGCTCCGGGGACATCTTGGGCGACCTGCTCGATGGGCCTCGAGGCGAGCTGAGACAAGGTCGCGATCAAGGTCTCCACATTTTCGTTGCGGCGCAGATCGACGCCGGTCAGGTCGAGGAAGATCGAGTTTGTCTCGCGCAGGTGCTCCACGAAGGTTATCGTGAAGTCGTGAAACGCGCGGCTTTGGACCAGCTCTTCCTTGGTCGCGCACAAAACCCCGGTGACCTCGAGGATGATCTCGTTTCCCTCTTTAACGATTCGCTGAAGCTTCATCGGCATCTCTTCTTTCGAAGGGGGTTTGGGTTGCGACAAAAGGTAATGACGATGGACAAAACATGCACGAACGGTCCGCGTTTGATGCTCCTCGTGTTTGATGGTGCTTCGACTTTGTGCTAACCCAATGGAGTCTCAATGATCTCGTTTTTCGTCGGTGTCACCGGCAAAAGACAAAAGGCGGTGGCGTTCGCCTTCAACCGTCGCTTCTCAAGAAAAAAAGCGGCCAATGACGCCTGCGGATTCGCAAAAAAAGCGAACCGTGGGCGTATGCCTCCGCGTTCGCGCGAAGGAGGAGGACGTCGTGAAAGAGATGCTCTTTATCGCTGCCGGTGGAGCCTTGGGGGCCGTCGTGCGCTACGGCGCCGGTGCGGGCACTGAGGCCCTTTTCGGCGCTCGTTTTCCCGCGGGGACGCTTCTGGTCAACGTTGCCGGCTGCTTCATCATCGGCCTCTTGGCGGTGCCGCTCATCCCCGAAGCGGCCATGCGCCCAGCGCGGCTCGGTCTCATCGTGGGCTTTTTGGGGGCGTTGACGACGTTCTCGGCGTTCGGCATCGAGACCGTTGAGCTGTACCGGCAAAGAGGCGGCTCGGCTGCTCTCATAAACGTCACGGCAAACATCTTGCTCGGGCTCGGCGCTGTCGTGCTGGGTGTGACCTTGTCCGGGGCCCTTCGCCCGGGCGCACTGAGCGGCGCGCTACCGCGAGCGTCTCTTCGCGGCCTCTCGAGCGGCCCAGCCGCCGAAGTCTTCGAAGCTGTCGAACCACGTGACCGACTCCAGAGCGGGGGTGAGGCTCGTCCCTCCGAATCCGACGACAATGGGTGATCTGACGGCCCGGCGCAGCCTCCGGAGCGCCTTCGCGGCGCGAGCGGGGTTTGAAGCCTTCGAGAATCCGACGATCACCGCGAAGACGTCCCGGTCTTCGGTGGCGAGGACGACGTCATCGATGGGGGTGTTGGGGCCCAGGAGATCCACGCGGAAGTCCTCGAGGGTCAAGAGCACCGAAGCCATATGAAGCCCCAGGGCGTGGTGCTCCCCCTCCACGGCGGCGACGATGATCCGCGGCCCGTGGG
>JAABTR010000841.1 GCA_011389755.1 Deltaproteobacteria bacterium
TGCCCCTATTCCTATCCTGTCGCTGCGAGGGATGGTCTTTTATCGAAATACTATTTCTTGGGTGGACCGGTCCTCTCCCATTGCCGGCCCGATTCTTGTGTCGGCGGCATATGCCCGTCTTTTTTGTCGATCGTGGCTTTTCTCGGATCGTTTACTTTGCCACCCCGAGGGCCCCGTTCGATGTACTCGCCCGGTTCTTTGGGCTTTTCACCAGGTTTTTGCTTTCTCCCCATGTTTTTTTCCTCCCCTTTCGGATAGTTGAGGGCGTTGCCCTATTTGGGTTTTTCATCTCCCTGAAAGCACCTTCACCAGGGATTTTCAGGGACGTCGTTTTGCGGCCGCCCGATTCGATTATTTCATAAGTACTTATCCCCTTGCTTGCACGGGCCGGATCCGAGTTGCGGTTCAATTTGCGGTAAAATCGTATTAGTTCATGGGCAGGCATAGTGCTGGATTGTTGGACTCCGTCCCCTGTCGCTCGCAGCGGTTCACTCCTCAACCAGTCTCAAATGCGCCCTGCGGCAGCGGTCGAGCTGGAGGAGCTGCGCGCTGCGATCTTTTCGGCGCCTATCTAATGAAGCCGCGACGGCTTTGTCGGCATCGGGCTTCAAGGCCTCATTGGCCTCCTTTATCAGCCGAGCGGGGGTCGGCCGCAGCCTCTTGAGCTCCTCGAGTGTATTTTCTATCCTCTGCCCGTTTTCATCCACGGCGAACGTGCGCACGCCTGTCACGCGATCTCGGCCGAAAGGCAGGGCCATCGGTGGGACCGCGTGCATTCTCGCGTGGTAGGACGTCAGGGGGAAAACGCCGTCGCTGAACTTCGTCGACGGGCCGACTCGGCTCCACAGAACCTTGAATATGAGCGCACGGGTCATAGAGGCGTTGAGTGGGGTTTCGTAGAACAGCCAGATAGCGAACAGATGCGGCTCGTGCCGGACGCACAGCGCATCGATGCCCAACGCGGCTAGCTGTTTGCGAGCAAAAAGCACGCGCTCCATGGTGGCTTCCGGCACTTTGTCGCGTTCGTCAGGGTCGAACCGCTCTTGCCTACCGGTCATGAGCAAGCAGTTTTGCATGAGCGTATCACCGCTCCTTGGGCCTATCATGCCGAGACAGCGCGACCCTCCCAGATGCTTGAGGATGAGGTCGCGATCGATGGCGCCTGATTTCGTGGCGAAACCGGTGGTGCGGTTCGGGCCGCGCCACTGCTCGCCGTGGAAGTCGGAGCCTCCGCTGAAGAGCTCGGCCATCTTGGAGGCGAGCTCGCGGTGATGCTCCTCGTTATTGCGCTGCAGCCAGCTTCGCAGCGAGGTGACGTGGTTTGCCTCTCGTTTGCTCATGGGAGCCCCTCCGTCCGGGCGTACGGCGTCCACGTGGCGTAGGCGTCAGGGCCGAGGACCAGGCGGCTCGGCTCGGCGTCCGGCAGGGGCAAGGGGACGGAAATGGGACAATCGGCGTAGCTCGTCCCGCGCTCGGAGCGGAGATCCACCGCCTGGGTTCGGGACTCGTGGCGAAAAAGCAAGGTGTGCTTGTCACAGACCGTGCTGTCGTCCCCCGCCAGCGCTCTGGTCACGGGGCTGCGTGAGTTTGCCCCGATGATGACCCCTCGGTCGAGCGCGTCGGCGCTAAGCTCGACACCTGCGGTGCCGCGCCGCCCCCGGGCCGCCAGCATCCCAAGCGGGCGCTCGTCCCACGGAGACGTGGAAAAGGAGCGCGCCTGGGGGCGCCTATTCCAGCGGATGCTCCCAAAATCGGATGTCGGCTCGATCGGCGCGCTTGGAGACAAGCCAAAGACCACCGCGTCCCCAAGCACAAGCGCAAAAGGAGGCAGGAGCTTCTCACCGCTGATGCGCTCCCGGTCCAATCCCAAGACGCCTGTGCCCGAGCTCAGATCGAACACGCGGCAGCTCCCGTCGTAGCCAAAGGTTCGGTAGACGAGCAGCGCGTGCCGCCCCGAAACCTCGGCGTCTTGGTCGATGCAGACGTCGCAGCGGGCGTCTCGCCCGAGCAGGACAGCGCTCAAGCGCCCGGTCACCAGGGGGTCGGGCAGGAGAAGCTCGCTTTTTAGGCTCGCGGGGTGAACGACGAAGAGGGTGAGCGGTCGTCTCGGGCCTCGTCTCCACTGTTCGAGCCTTGGACCGAGCGCTTCGAACGCGCGCTTGACGCCCGGGTGATCGCGATGAGCGCCCGGTTCGCCTCGGGCTGCGCTCGCTCTCGTTTTCGTTTTTTGGTGATCCTTGTCGACGGGGTGGTCACTGCCCATTGGAGCCGCCTTTCAGATTGTCACCCACCAACATAATCATCGCCTGCCGGCATATCTACGCAGTGGGCTTTTTTTTAGGCGCAAAGCAGGCTGAAAAGGATCGCCGACAGGCTGGAGGCGTCTTCTTCCTTGGGAATCGGTACTATCAATTGCTCGGCTCCCAAGAGCAAATCCTCGGGCCCGCGAGAGAAAAGTTCCAGCATCTCCGGAAAATCGTCTCTTCGCGGTTTGGCGAACCGGTAATAGATA
>JAABTR010000842.1 GCA_011389755.1 Deltaproteobacteria bacterium
CCGGAGCGGTGGAGGAGAAAAAGTCCCTCGAGGACTTGGTGGAAAAGGCGCTCGAGACGATGAGCGACAACTTCGCGGATTCGAGAACCCAGCCGACCACCATGGCCAACTACGGGGTCAAGTTGATAGCCTCCATCTCTTCTGCCCTCATCGGAGTGGACGGCAGAGGGAACGTGAGCCTTTGGAACAACACCGCGGAGACCACCTTTGGGCTCGAATCGACTGAGGCTCTGGGGCGGCCCCTCAGTCGCCTGGAGATCCGCTGGGTCGATCCGGCGACGCTGGACAAGATCCGCGCGGCCGGGCTGGTGGATATGCCCACCAGGCTCGATGACGTGAGGTTCTACCGCGAGGACGCGCAAGAGCGCATCCTGGGGATGACGGTCAATCCCATCCACGGAGGCACCCCCGAGGACAAGGGGATGCTGATCATGGCCAGGGACATTAGCCACATGAGGACGATCGAGTCTCGCCTGTGTCAGGCTCAGAAGCTCGAGGCGACGTGGAGACGGGCCCAGAGCATGGCCCAGCAGATCGACGCGCCGGTTCGTCAGCTGTCCGAAGACATTCATCGGATATCTCATCTTTTAGCTGGCGCCGGGCCCGACGGCGCCGCCGAAGCATCGCAAAACGAAGCCGCCCCCCTCCAGGCCATCGCCGAGCTGGTGGGTCGATCTGTGGGGGAGATCGACAAGGTCTGCGCCGCGGTTGGGGCCCTTTTAGATTTCGAGGAAGAAGGCTCAGGCGGTTGAGCGTTTTTTTTTGGTGCGCAGGTTTCTTAGAGCTGCTCGGTGAGTTAGCGTTTCTTTTTTTTGAGATTTTGTACGGCTGCGCCGAATAAGGAGGCACTGCGGAATGAGACCGGTGATCGAACGTCTGGAAAACGGATTGACCTGCGTTCTTCAAGAGGACCACGCCGCTCAGGTGGTGGCGTTTCAGATGTGGGTCGGCGTGGGCAGCGCCGATGAGCTCGTGGGCGAAGAGGGGCTGGCCCACGTCTTCGAGCACATGCTCTTCAAAGGCACGAAAAAAAGAGCCGTCGGGGAGATCCCCCAGGATGTGGAGAGAGCAGGTGGGCAGATCAACGCGTGGACGGCCCACGACGAGACCGTGTTTCACATCACCCTCGCCAGCCGGTACGCGCTCGGGGGGCTCGATATCCTCTCGGACGCGATCCAAAACGCCGCGTTGGACGCGCACGAGCTGGCGGTGGAGCTCGATGTCATCCGCGAAGAGATCCGCATGGGGGAGGACAGCCCCCAGAGGCTCTCGGTTCACCAGCTGTTCGGCAACATTTTCAAAAAACATCCCTACGGCCGGCCGGTCATCGGGTTCGATCGGACCGTGCGCAAGTTCGACAGGGAGCTGGTCTCTGCCTTCTACAAGCGCTGGTACGTTCCGGACAACATGGTGTTCGTGGCGGTGGGGGATTTTGACGTGTCGAACATGGCCGAAGCCGTCCGAAGTCACTTCGGCTCCATGCGCAAAAAGAAGGTGCCCGCGAGAAAGACCCGCGAACAAGAGCCCGTCCAGAAGCGCCCTCGAGCCGTGTCGAGCGCCAGACCCTTTTCCGAGACCCAGCTCGCCATCGGCTTCCCGATCCCCGGCCTGTGCCACCCCGACGTCCCGGCCCTCGATCTCTTGGCGACCATCCTCGGCCAGGGCATGAGCAGTCGGATCGAAGATCGGGTCCGGCGCGGCAAGGGGCTGGTCTCGGAAGCCCGGAGCATGGCCTACACCCCCAAGGACGCGGGGATCTTCGGTGTCTTCGCCGTCTCGCCTGCCGAGAACACGGTCAAGGCCGCCGAGGCTCTGTGCGAGGAGATGTTTTTGTTGTGCCGCGAGCCGGTGACCGACGCGGAGCTGCGCAAGGCCAAGACGCTCCTCGAGAGCGAGTCGGTCTACACCGAGGAGACCGTGGACGGCGTCGCCCGTAAGCTCGGGTACTACGGTCTCCACACCGGGGACATCCAGTTCGAGAAACGCTATCTCGCCACGTTGTCGCAGCTCGATGCCCGGGATCTGCTCGATGTGGCCCGCCGCTATCTCGGGGCCGAGCGAATCACCTTGAGCGCGGTGAGCCCGGATCCGGCGGTCGTGGCGCCCCGAAAGAAGGTGCCTTGGATCTCGGGAAAAGGGACCCAGGCGAGGCTCGACAACCAGGCCCTTGGAGACGCGATGAAAGAAAAGGCCGTGCGCCGGGCCGAAAAGAAGAAGTCCCAAGCTTCGGTGAAGCGCGCGGCGCCGCCTCTGACGGTGCACACGCTGCCCAGCGGAGACGTGCTCATCGTGCACCCGGACTCGACCTCGGATCTGGTGGCCGTGCGCGGGGCGTTTTTAGGGGGGCAGAGAAGTGAGATTGCCGAGAAGATTGGGCTTTCCAATCTCATGTCAAGCGTCCTTAGCCGCGGGACAAAAAGAGCGGCGGCTCGGGAGCTCGCAGGGCGCATGGATGAGCTGGCCTGCGTCGTGGGAGGTTTCTCCGGCAGGAACACCTTCGGAGTCTCCG
>JAABTR010000165.1 GCA_011389755.1 Deltaproteobacteria bacterium
CCGTCCTCGATACCTTCGGGAGGTCTCAGTTCTTCGGGAAGCTGCCACTGGGCTGTGGAACGAATTCTCGTCGGCATCTGGGGCAGCATTTTATCGACCTCGTCTTGAGTGTAGGCCTCGAGGGAGACTGTGATAGCTGCATAGTCTCCTTCGGCGGTGAGCTCGCGAGAGAGGTTGCGAAGTAAGGTGGTTTTGCCTGTTTGACGCGGCGCGTGGATGACAAAGAAGGCTTTGGAGTCGATGAGGCTTCTCAGCTCACCCAGTCTCCTGCCGGCCGGCAACATGTAGTGATCGCTTTGTAGGCAAGGCCCCGCTGTGTTGAAAACCCGTGGCATGACGTCCACCTCCAGCGTCCGAGTATAACGCGGAAACCGGGATGGTCCCAGGTTTTGGAAGGGGGAGACCTACCCCCTGGCCGGATGAGGGCGGGTCGCGGCTGAGGGTCGGTTCCCCTTCCCTTTAGGGAGGGGGCTAGGGGGTAGGTCTTTCAGGGGGCTGACTACTGCTTGAAAACGACGGTCAGGTCGAACTCGGAGGTCGGGGCCCAGCCGTTTACGGCGACGTAGAAATCGCCGGCGCCTTCGAGGCTGCAGGTCTCCTTGCTGGACGATTTGTAGGGCCGGCAGTCGTAGTCGGAGGCGGTCGGTTCATGACCCTTTTTGACGTAGAGATCGGCGTCGCCCGTCCCGTTCATCGAGACTTCGATGTCTTCCGGGGACGCAAAAGGCCCGAAATGGTGCCACTGGTCTTTGTCGACGGTGCCGTCGAAGCGCTCGGTGACGGTCTCGAGCTCTTCTTCGGTGCCCGGGTCATCCACGGTCTCGCTTGTGCAGGTGCCGTACTCGTCGCTCAGGAGTTCATCGACCGGGTTTTCGAAGTCGCCGCCCAACGCGCACACGAGGTCTTTTTGGCATCTTAAGCCTTCACGGCCGTTGCACCGGTTGCCTTCTTGGACGGTGGCGGGTGAGAAATTGATGAACGCGATGAGATCTTCGGTAAAGCTCAGATCGCCGGCTGAGGGGTGCTTGATGAGGAGCGTCGAGATGTCGTAGAAGCCGTTCGCGGCCCCGCCCCAGCCCCAGTTGACGTGGGCGTTGCCCTCGCTGTCCAGCCCGTCGAGGATGAAGGCGTGCCCGGCGCCGATTCTCGAGTCATATCCGGACAAGACCACGGGCCTCTGGTTTTGGATTTCGTTTTGAATCAGCGAGATCCATTCGTCTTCCGTGTAATCCGAGCGCGAGACCTGCTCGACGTCGCCCATGCGGAAGTGCTTTTTGAAGCCTCTGAAAACGGTCGGGTTTTCGAGCTGGGCGTTGGTGCCGTGTTCGCCGTAGCCCACTTCGAGGGCGACGCCGATGTGATAGAGCAAGGTGGCGACGGCATCGACGCTCTGCTGGGAGCTTATGCTGCTGAGCGAGGCGGGCATGTTGGACCAGTCGTACTTGACCCCGAAGTCGGCCTCGATGATTTCGCCGTTCCAGCAGTTGTACACGCTATTACCCGAGCTGCAGTACCTGTTGGAGGAGAATCCCGTCTTGGGATAGTCGTAGTGCTTGAGCATCTGTCCAAACGCCACGGCGGCGCAGCCGACAGGTGCCCGATCGGTCTGGGCGTCGTTCACCAGCGGGGTGAATTTGTTGTAGGTGAGATTGGGGTGGTAGCCGCCGCTTTGGCTCCATTTCGTCTGAATCAGCGGCTCCACGATGAGGGCGCTGTTGCGCAGATAATGCTTCGCGCTTTGTGCGAAGTTGAAGATGTCGTTCCAGCGAGCCCTGTTGAGCTCCAACATTTTGTCTGGAAGGCCTGCGCCATTTAGTAACTCGACGTAGGAGTCGACGACTTGCCCCACGCGCTCGTCCTTCGCCTTGAGAGAGCCGGTGCTCGAGTACGCCATGACGGGCTTGACGCTTTGGTCCGCGGAGACGATGACGAAGCCGCCGTCTTTGAGCGAGACGCGATAGCTGAGCACTTCGCCGTGCCTCGTCTCGGTGTCGACCTGTTCGACGGCGATGAGGCTGCGGTCGGGGAACCTCAGCCTCATCCAGTTGATGGCCGTCCTTACGGCGGTGTCTTCGTCTACCACCCGGTTGAGAAACGGCGCGTCGCCCCCTTCGCTTTGAGCGTCTTCTAGCTCATTCGCGCAGGAGATGATGAGAAGCGCCGCAAAAAAATACAAAATGATGTGTCTGATATGCACCTTTGCCTCCATTTGCTAAGAGACCCGCTTTGCAAAAACGGGCGATGAACCATTAAGCACAGGAATCTACACTGAAGTCAAGTGTGAAGAGATGTAGCATTGAGTATTCGCGTGTAGGTGTAGATATGCACTCCCGGTTGGCGATTCCGGCGTCGCCCGGTCTCCCTTGGTCGCAAAAAAATTCAGCGGGGCAGAAGCGAGGGCATGGTGACGGGCTCGTCCCAGTCCTCCTCCTGGCGGTTGTCGATGAGCCAGGCGCAGAACCTGTCGATACCCTCTTGGATATTCACCTTGGGGGCGTATCCCAAGATCTTTTTTGCCTTTTCCACGTCGGCGAACGTGATGGGGACATCTCCTGGCTGGTCGTCCATCCAGTTGATGAGGGCGGTGGTTTTGAGGCGCCGGCCCAAGAGCTCCACCAGTTGTTTCAGGGTGGTGGTCTTGGAGCCGCCCAGGTTGATGACCTCGAAACCCGAGCAGCGCTCCACAGAGGCCACCAGCCCGTCGACGATGTCGTCGATGTAGGTGTAGTCCCGGGCCGATTGCCCGTCCCCGAAGACCGTGATGGGCTCGTGCCTGAGCATGTTCACGGCGAAGCGGTGGATCGCCATCTCCGGCCTCTGGCGCGGCCCGTAGACGGTGAAGAACCGCAGGGCGTGGACGTTCAGGCCGAACAGGTGGTGGTAGGTGTAGCACAGCGCCTCTCCGGCGGCCTTGGTGGCGGCGTACGGGGAGATGGGCCGCGTGACGTCGTCGCTCTCTTTGAAGGGGACGTCTCTTCGCCCGCCGTAGACCGATGAGGACGAGGCGAAGACGAAGCGCGGGATCTTCCCGAGCTTGCACCGCTCCAGGAGGTTGAGGGTGCCTTCGATGTTCACCTTCTGGTAGACGTCGGGCCGCTCGATGGACGGACGCACGCCGGCCCAGGCCGCCAGGTGCACCACCGCGTCGAAGGCGTCGTCGAACACCTTGTCGAGGAGGTCGCCATCGAGGATGTCTCCCTTGACCAGGGTGTAGCCCCAGTCGGACAGCGCCTTTTCGATGTTCTTGCGCTTGATGTCCGGGTCGTAGAAGTCGTTGAAGTTGTCGAGGCCCACCACCTCGTGGCCAGCACTCAGAAGCCTCTCGGCCAGATGAGAACCGATAAAACCCGCTGCTCCGGTGACCAGAATTCTCATAGCCTCATACCTAGCAAATCTGCGCACCTCACGAGAACTTTTTGTGCGCAATCGAGCGTTTCGTCAAGATTCTATCGACTCGCGATAGCCATGGGAGTCGTTTTCCTCGAAACGCTCCTTGTAAATTTTGGTACTGTCATTTCATGGTATTTCAACCCCAATACGTGATCTTGTTCCATTATCTGCGCCTTTTTCTCGAGCGGGCCTTCGAG
>JAABTR010000166.1 GCA_011389755.1 Deltaproteobacteria bacterium
CTGTCATTTCATGGTATTTCAACCCCAATACGTGATCTTGTTCCATTATCTGCGCCTTTTTCTCGAGCGGGCCTTCGCGCGGGGCATCGACGTGGCGCCGCTCAAAGGCGCCTACTTGCTCTCGGAGCTGTACGACGACGGCGGGAACCGCGGGGTGCTCGGCGACTTCGACGTGCTCGTGCGGCCCCGGGAGCTGGACGCGGCCTGCGAGGTGATGGAGGGCCTCGGCTTTGTGCGGCAGCCGGCGAACATGTCGAGCAGGTTCGAGATAGCCTTTCACCGCGACGTGGGCGGGCAGCGGCATGTCATGTTCGAGCTGCACACGGCGCTGTTCGACCCGTACCGCTTCGCCCTCGACCACGAGCGCCTGTGGAGGCGCTCCCGCCCCGGGGCGGTGGAGGGCGCCCCGTGCCGGCACCTGTGCGACGAGGACCACTTTTGTCACATCGCGTTTCACAGCTTGATACACAGGCTCGAGAAGCTGGATCGGGACGCGTTCGACTTGAAGCTCCTCGCCACCCGCGGGCGGGTCGATCCCACGCGGCTCGTCAAGATCGCCCGGGAGTGGGGGACCACCCGCATGGTGTGGTTCTACCTCAAGGGGGCGGGGCTCGCCCGGGACGCGCGCTTTGCGCCGTGCGCCGCGAGCCTAAAGCCCCCGAGGCCGTTTGCGAAGCCGCTGCTCGCCTTGGGGCACCCGAAGTTTCGAGCCGGGCTGCGGAAGCGAAATTACCGCGTTCAGGCCCTCGCCCTGTGGCCTTGGCTGTTCGATTCTCCGGCGCTCTTTGCCCGCTTCGCGCTGCACCACCCGAGCGTGGAGCGCCTCTTCGGTCAGGGGCATCTCTAGTCCGCGCGAAAAGCCCAGAAGAACTTGGCCATGACACCCAGCTCGTGGAACAGCCCGTCTTCGAAATCCACTGCGGCCCCTGCCCTGTAGTACGGCTCCAAGAACAGGACCCGCTCGCTCGTGGGAAAATAGATGGGGACGTTAAGGGCCGCGAACCCGTTTACGAGAAATGATGTCCTGTGGCCCGGGGACAAAGCCGGCGCGAACCCCAGCCCCAAGTCCAAGAAAAACAAGGTGGCCCCGGTCTCGAGGTAGGGCAGGTGGGACACCGCCTGAGCCGAGCGCACCCGATATCCGGCCGAGACCCAGCCGTAGACCGGGGCGCGCGCGCGGCGAAAGTAGGTCAGCTCGGCTCCCCCGCAGATCCCGGGCCCGGGCGCACCGACCACACCGGCGAAGGAGCCGCCGAAGGTCACGCCGTGCTTCGGCCCCCAGTCTTTTGCCACCCCATCGGCGGAGGCGACCGGGCCGACAAGCGCCGCGGCGAGACAGAGCCGGGCGGCGAGGAGCGCCGGCGTCGCAGGCGAGCTCTTTTTTGGTTCGAGTTTCAAGGCCTTAATACTTGCTTTGTCATTTCCCTGTGAGCAACCATTCGGTGATGAACTCCGACTCGAAAAATAAGGCACAAAGCAGATTGCTTTACGGTCTGCTTCCGGGGCATCCCCTTCACGTCCTGCGGAACTCCAACATCGACCAACGAGTCAGACGGTCCTCGGACGTTTCGGGGACACCCCGGAAGCAGACTCAAACCGTAAGGTGCTTTGTGACAAGTCCCCAAAATAACCGCTTCGCCGGCTGGGCGCTCTTTTTGCTAGGGTCGCTCGCGGCGTGTTCTTTTGGGTGCGCGCCTGAGCCGGGGTGCTCGGCGGTCTGGCGCATGGCGCCGGGGGAACAGCGGGAGGGGGACGTGGAGGTGCGGGTGGGCACGGTCTCCCTCGACAGCTGCCTCGCCGAGGTGACCGGGGCCGACGAGGGCATCGACCAGGCCGAGCTCACGAGCGTCGAGACCGCGGGTACCCGCCGCTGCAGGCTCGGCGTCCGGGTGACGGTGGCCGAGGACGCGGCGCCGGGGAAGCGGGAGATCGATTTTGAGGTGCGGTACGAGTACCACGACACGGCGACCGACGAGATATTCGAGGAGAGCGACGCGGCAAAGGTGTGCGTCATCGTCGAGTGAGCGAACCCTTAGTCGCACAGTCCGTTTTTATCGTGGCACGTCCCCGGCTCGCAGGCGCCTTTGAAAAAGCGCCACTCCTCGCAGGCGGTGCCGTCGGAGAAAAGGCACACTCCCACCTGGCCCCCCGGTCCTTGGCGCAGCTCGAGGCGGTGTCCTCGCTCGACGCAGTAGACCGACGCCGGGTTGGCGACGGCAGGGGCGCCGGCGGGGCGCGGCGCCGTGTCGTCGACCACCGGGGCGCCGGCGCAGCCGCCTTCGCCGCAGCCGAACCCACACATCAAGAGGGCGAAGCATACGCCGAGCGCCGACGCGCGCTTTTTGGCCTCGTATTTCATTTGTCGCACCTGAAGGTCATCTCCACCGCGGCGTTTGCGCTCTCGTCGCGCACTTTGCTTTTGGGGCCTGAGGGCACGGTGAGCCTGTGCTCGGAGATGAGCTGGACGCCCACGGGGTCGGCGTCCTCGAGGCGAACCAGGAGCACCTCGCCCGGGGCTACGCTCACCGATGTGGCGAACGGGAAGCTGTGAGCGAGGGCGTTTTTGGCCGCCGGCGTCTGGACGAGCAGCCGGTCTCCTTCGCGCACCAGCGCCTGAACGTCCGGCTCGGTTCCGCCCCAGCGGTCCCATTTCTTTTTGCCCAAGACCTCGTAGGAGATCGAGTCGATGACCACGGCGCACTCCTTTTTCTCGGAGACGTCGCCGCGCTGGGCGGAGCCCGCGTCTTTTTTGGGGGCGCTGTCCTTCGCCGGGGCCGTGGGCGTCGCCCCGGCGGTTTGCGACCCGGCGCCTTTTTGAATGCGGCCGCCGGACAGGAAGGCGAAACGATACTTTTCGGGCTCCTCGGCCACGTAGGCGCCTTCGGGCACCGTGTTGACGTATTTTTTTTCGTGCTGACTCCAGGCGGCGCCGTTCGAAGAGCGGGCGCTGATGGTCATGGCGCGGGTTCGGATCGGCCGGCCGTGCTCGTCGGACAAGGCGGCGGTCTGCCCGGGGCCGAGCCTGTAGCTCAGGGCGCCGCCTGCGCGTTTGCCCGGGTACCACCGCCAGCCGTCCTCGCCGTGGTAGACCAAGTAACGCATCGCGACCTCGATGGGGGCGCCGGTTCGGTTCTCGACCTCCAGGTGGCGGCTCCAAAACTCGAAGCCCTCGCCCACCGATCCGTTGTCGCTCTTTGCGGCGACGAGCCAGGTGGCGTAGGACCCGACCAGGTTGGCGCCGTAGGCGACCCAGGCATAGCCGTCCTCTCCCCAGTAGGGCCCCCAGGAGTTGCGGATCCGAAAGGCGCCCTTTGCGTCATCCCACCCCACGATGTTGAGGGAGTGGTTCGGGACCGCGCCCGGCGCCCGCTCATCGAAGACCCCGCCAGCGTAGTGCTGGAAGAGCGGGCTCGCGACAAGACCGGTGGTCACGACCCCGTAGCGGCAGATGGCGGCCTTGATCTCATCCACGGAGGGGCTGACCTTCGAGGGATTGACCCAGCCCCAGTACGCGACCTTGTGGGGTTTGGGGGTGCGGGCGGTGCACCTGTTTTCGCGGTTTTGGTACGAGCGAGCGCGCTCGGGGCCGACGCCCTCTCGCTCGAGCCACTGGAACACGCGGGTGTAGCGTCCTCCAGAGCAGTCGCCCGCGTCCTCGCCGTCGTCGTCGGTGGCGCAGTCGAGGGCGTGCTGCTCAGAGAGATCCCAGCTCGATTCATTGACGATGCGGTGGCTCGCCTCGAACGACGCCAGGGCGCTGAACGCCCAGCAGGCCCCGCAGGAGCCCTGGTTGCGCACCTTGGGCAGCTGGGGCTCGAGGGTGAAAGAGGCCGCGGCCGGGGCGCACCCAAACGCCCCAAGCAGGTCTTCTCCCATGGCGGGTGGTTCTTCGAGGTGGCCGGGGCGCGCGGACGAGCCCGAGCCCGAGGTGTCGCCGGAGCCCATGGGGGGCGGCGCGCCGCCCTGTTTGGGAAGAGTCTGTTTTTTCAATTTTAGTTTCTTCGCGTCGAGCACCACCTTGCCCACCCGCATCTTCTTTACAGGCACGGGCGCCCTCGTGGGGCGGATCACCGGCGCGAGGGAGATGGGGCCCATGATGCGACTTCTTTTGACCTTGGCGCGCCGATTTTGCTCCGCGGCGGACTTAGGGAAATCTTTAGGAGGGATAAAACCGGTGATGGCGCGCAGGTCGAGGTGGCTCACCTTGGTGACGCCGACGTGAAACCGGAGCTTTCGCTTTTGCACGGTCGCGCGCAGCTTCGCGATGGTCGCCTTGAGCTGCTTGGGCGCGTTTTTTTCGTTGAGCTCATAGACCGTCATCCGTTTCGGGGCGGGCCTTGCTTCATCGGCGGTGGCCGCACCGGCGGCGGCCGCACCGGCGGCGGCGATGAAGCATGCGATAATGAAAATCCTGGTCACAAAAAACCTCGCGGCAAGAAATTCCCTGTTTTCCAAGCGGTCAGTATAGGCCGCGTCATTACAAGACGCACACACTGGGAGCCTAATTCAAAGGGGGTGGTGGAACTTTTGTCCCGCGGCGGGGGCGAGGGGGCTTACTTTAAAACCTTTTCGATGCGCTCGAGGGCCCAGTCGAGCTCGTCCTTGGTGATGATGAGGGGCGGCGCGAAGCGGATCACCATCTCGTGGGTCTCCTTGCACAAAAGGCCCTCTTCCTTGAGGCGCTCGCAATACGGGCGGGCCGAGCCGGCCTTGGGCGAGAGCTCCACGCCGATGAACAGCCCTTTCCCGCGGATCTCCTTGACGAGGGGGGAGCCCATGGCGGTCAGCCGGTCTTTGAAGTACTGGCCCAGCTCCGCGGAGCGCTCGTCGAGCTTCTCATCGCGCACAACGTCGATGGCGGCTTTGGCCACGGCCGCGGCCAAGGGGGAGCCGCCGAAGGTGGAGCCGTGCTCGCCGGGGTTGAAGACCCCGAGCAGCTCCTTGGTGGCGGCCACCGCGGAGACGGGCATGATGCCTCCGGAGAGGGCCTTGCCCATGATGATCGCGTCGGGGACGACGTTCTCGTGCTGCACGCAGAACATCT
This sequence comes from Deltaproteobacteria bacterium, assembly GCA_011389755.1. GTDB lineage: Bacteria > Myxococcota_A > Polyangia > JAAYKL01 > JAAYKL01 > JAABTR01. The sequence goes on from JAABTR010000166.1 coordinate 5,045, forward strand.
TGCCGGTGCGGCCGAACCCGGTCTGGATCTCGTCGGCGATGAACAAGACGTTATTTTCTTTGCAGATGCGGCTGCACGCGGCGAGATAGCCCTCGGGCGGGACGACGACGCCGGCCTCGCCTTGGATGGGCTCCACGATGAACGCCGCGGTGTTTTTGGTGATGGCGGCCTCGAAGGCGTCCGCGTCGCCGTAGGGGACGATCTTGAAGCCGGGGGTGAAGGGCCCGAAATTTTTGCGGTAGGCCTCTTCGGAGCTGAAGCTGATCACGGTGGTGGTCCGGCCGTGGAAGTTGTCGCAGCAGACGATGATCTCCGCCTGGTTATCTGGGATGCCCTTTTTGGTGTAGCCCCACTTGCGGGCGGCCTTGATGGCGGTCTCCACCGCCTCGGCGCCGGAGTTCATCGGCAACACCATGTCGAGGCCGGTCAGGCTCGTGATGGCTTCGTAGAGCTGCGCGAGCTGATCGTTGTGGAAGGCGCGGCTCGTCAAGGTGACGCGATCGGCCTGGTCCTTGAGCGCCGAGATGATCTTGGGGTGGCGGTGTCCCTGGTTGAGAGCGGAGTAGGAGCTGAGCATATCCATGAAGCGGTTGCCCTCGGGGTCTTCGACCCAGACGCCTTCGGCCTTGGAGATCACGACCGGCAGTGGGTGGTAGTTGTTTGCTCCGTAACGCTCTGTTTTTTCGATGATTTCCTTACTGCTGGCCATGGTTTCAACCTCCGTGTGATCGAGAATAGGTCTTGTGCCCGGGTGGAATATTCGCGCAACTTTCCCCCGGCGTCAATAGGCCTGTTGACTTGTAAGTGCGCGAAAAATATCAAAAAAGTTAGCAATATCAGCGTGGGACGATAAATTTGCTCGCCCGCCGCTACGGCGCGCTCTTTGAAGTCGCGGCGGAGTCACCCGCGTCCTGGGGCTCGGGCGGCTCGGAGGGCATCGAGCAGTTGCCTTGGAAGACGGCTCCTTTTTCGATGATGAAGGTGGGGGTCTCGACCTCGCCCGAGAGCCGCCCCGGCGGATGGATCTCCACGGCCTTGGCAGCCTTGACGGTCGCTTCGACCACTCCGCCGGTGACGATGAGCGTCCCGACCGAGATGGTGCCGTGCACGTGCCCGCCGTGTCCCACGACGAGGGTGTCCTCGGAGAGGACATCCCCTTCGAGCTTCCCTTCGATCCTCACCGTTCCAAAAAAGCTCAGCTTTCCTTTGAACGCGCTGCCCTCGCCCAGAAGCGACCCGAGCTCTTTTTCTTTTTCGGTCATTTTTTTTGCCTTTTATATCGGCGCGTCGCTCCCGCGCGCGAGCTCGGAGGCGACGCAGCGATTTCGTCCGTTTTCCTTGGCTTGGTACAAATTTCTGTCCGCCTGCGCGACCAACTGCTCTGGGGAGACCTCCGCGCCGCCCGCGGCCGTGGCGACGCCCAAGCTGACGGTGACCCGAACCTCGATGTCGCCGGTGGCGCGAGTCGCGATCCGGGTGCTCGCGACTTTCTCCCGCACCCGCTCCGCCAGGATGCGGCCGCCTTCGGTGTCGGTGCCCTGGGCGATGATGGCGAACTCTTCTCCGCCATACCGGGACACGGAGTCCTCGGTGCGGATCATCCTGCGGATGATGTCGCTGACGGCCTTGAGGACATCATCTCCGGCGGTATGCCCAAAAGTGTCGTTGACCTTCTTGAAGAAATCGATATCGAGCAAGATCAGCGTGAACGGGACGTGGTGCCTGCGGGCAAAGGACAGATGGGTCCTGAGCTTTTCGTCGAAGTACTTTCTGTTGAAGACGCCGGTGAGCGCGTCGCAGGTGGACGACTCGTACATCGCCTCTTGATATTCGTGCTCAATATCGTCGTACAACACGAACTTCAAGACGGTCTGCCTTCCGAGCAGGACCTTGTCACCGTCGCGCAGACGCGCGCTCATCACCTTCTCGCCGCCGACGAAGGTGCCGTTGGTGCTGCCCAGGTCGGTGATCTCGATGTTCTCGGAGTCGACCCGCGTGATGCGCGCGTGGCGACGGGAGATGCCGTCATCCCGCAGGACCAGGTCGCAGGCGGGATCCCTGCCGATGATGGTCCGCTCTTTCTTGAGAGTCAGCACGCTGCCCACGTCGAGCCCACCCAAGATGACGAAGCAGGCGCGCCGCTCCGACGTCTGGGCCTTGGCCATCTGATCGGCTAAAGTGGAACGGTCGATCTGCAGCGTGCGCTGTGTCTTGCTCCTCGAGCTGCTCATGTTCGGTCCGGCTCCTTAAAAAGATCGCGCCCGCTTTTTCGGGTGTCGCGTGAATAGATGCGCTTTCAAATCGACGGGGCCATGGTACAACGAGACACCATGATGAGAGAAGAACCTTATAGATCGTTTTTACTCGACGCCAATAAGTGGTTCGACGCCGCTTGCAAAAAGCTGAGCTTTGCGCCGGGGAGCCGCTCGGGGCGTCCGGTTTTGGGCGATGATATGTCGGCGCGCATCGAGCACACGCTCCTGCGGACCGACGCCGCGGCGGCCGACGTGACCCGCCTGTGCGTGGAGGCGCGGGACCACCGGTTCCGGTCGGTGTGCTGCCTGCCCCGGGACGTGGCCAAGTGCTCGAGGTTGCTCGATGGCACAGGCGTGCTGGTGGTCACGGTGCTCAACTTTCCGCTGGCGGGCTCCTCGCTGGAGATGACCGATTTCGAATGCAACCGGGTCATCGATGATGGAGCGGACGAGGTCGACCTGGTGGTGGACGTCCGTCTGCTCAAAGAGCACAAGCTCATCGCGGTGAGAAACAGCATCTCCCGCGTCGTGGAGACCGCGGGGGGGCGGCCGGTGAAGGTGATCTTGGAGACCGGCCTGCTCAGGCCCGAAGAGATCGTCGCGGGGGTGGTCTGCGCGGAGGCCGCCGGGGCGGCTTATGTCAAAACCTCCACCGGTTTCGGCCCGAGGGGGGCTTCGGAAGAAGATGTGGCTTTGATGCGCCACGTCGTAGGGGATCGCCTGGGTGTGAAAGCATCGGGAGGCATCCGGGAGAGGCAGTTCGCCAGGCGCCTCGTGGAGCTGGGAGCTGACCTGTTGGGGACCTCGGCCGGGCCGAAGCTCATCGGCTGAACCTCGCGGCGACAAAGCGCGGGGGAAGGCGAGCGGTTTCTTCTTGGTCCTAAGTCCTCGAATGGAAGCGAGGAGCATACCATGAAAACCCGTGCTCACCGGCACGCTGCCTTGTTGGTGACCAGCTCGGGCGCGTCCGGGCTCTTGTCCAGGCTCGCGCCGGACGACCTCGATGACCTCGACCTGCGGGTGGCCCAGGGGCTGGAGGCGGGCGTCCGCGCCCTGGATGGGTCGTCTTTCGATGCTGTGATCATCGAACTGGA
>JAABTR010000167.1 GCA_011389755.1 Deltaproteobacteria bacterium
TGCGGGTGGCCCAGGGGCTGGAGGCGGGCGTCCGCGCCCTGGATGGGTCGTCTTTCGATGCTGTGATCATCGAACTGGACGGCGCCGGGGCCCTCGACGATTTCGTCGTCCTTCGAGCTCACGTCAAGAACGCTCCGATCCTCGTGGTGGCTCCCAGGCAGGCGCAAAAATGGGGTCCAGACGTGATACGCGCCGGCGCCGAGGAGTGGCTGGTGCTCGAGGACATGGACGCGACGCGCTTTGGGCTTTGTGTGGCCCACGCTCTGGCGCGCTCCGGCAGGCGCATGACGCAAGGGGCCCAGCCGGAGATGTCGAGCGAGCGGTCTGAGAGGCAGCTGCGCCACGCCCAAAAGATGGAGGCCATCGGGACCCTGGCCGGGGGCGTCGCCCACGACGTGAACAACGTCCTGGGGTCCATCATGGCGCTGGCTTCGGTCCTCGAAGAGCAGACGGCCCAAGGCGATCCGGGCCGCGGAGATATCGAAGGGATCCTCGCCGCGTGCCGCAGGGGGCGCAACCTCACGAGGGATCTGCTCGGCTTCGCCAGGAGGGGCAAGTACCACCGGGAGCGGCTGGAGATTGGCGCCGTGATCCGCGAGTCGGTGCGGCTCATCGAGCGAAGGACCGTGCACGGCGTCGAGGTGCGGCTGGACCTAGGCGAGGGCTGTGCGCTCGTGGACGGAGACCGAACCCAGCTGGAGCACGCCGTCACGAATCTGTGCCTCAACGCCCTCGAGGCCATGCACGGGGGGGGGAGACTCACGATCACGACGCAGGTGGTCGAGCTGTCCGAGCGGGAGCTGGCGGCTCATCACGACCGAACCCCGGGCCGATACATCCAGGTGGAGGTGAGCGACACCGGCGTGGGCATGGACTCAGAGACCCTCGAGCGCGCGTTCGAGCCTTTCTTCACCACCAAGCCCAAGGGGGAGGGGCCCGGGCTCGGGCTCTCGATGGTGTATGGCACCGTCGACAACCACGGTGGGATCATCCGGCTGAGCAGCCGCCCGGGTGTTGGGACGCACGTGGTGCTGCATCTGCCGTGCGCGCCCGGAGGGGGAGGCGCCGCCGCCGTGGCGAGGCGCAGCGATGGGAGCCGGCGGGCCGCGGCAGGCGCCGGCGAGGATCGCAGAGGCGGCGTCTTGGTCGTGGACGACGAGGCGATGATTCGGCTGGCGGCCAAGCGCATGTTAGAGCGACTGGGCTACGAGGTCTTTTTGGCGGGCGACGGCAGCCAGGCGCTTTTTTGTCTCACCGAAAACAGCGGCGCCATCGACCTCGTGGTGTTGGACATGATTATGCCGGTCATGGACGGAGAGCAGACCTTCGGCGCCATCCGCGAGCGCTACCCCCAGCTGCCCATCTTGCTCTGCTCGGGGTTTTCCCGGGAGGACAAAGCCGAAAAGCTCATCGCCCAAGGCGCGGTGGGTTTTTTGCAAAAGCCCTTCGGGCTGCCCGCGCTGGAGCAGATGCTCGAGCGCATCCA
>JAABTR010000168.1 GCA_011389755.1 Deltaproteobacteria bacterium
ATCGCCCAAGGCGCGGTGGGTTTTTTGCAAAAGCCCTTCGGGCTGCCCGCGCTGGAGCAGATGCTCGAGCGCATCCAAGGGTGAAATTCTTTAAACCACAGTCTGATTCCGGGGCATCCCCTCCACGTCCTGCGGAACTCCAACATCGACCAACGAGTCAGACAGTCCTCGGACGTTTCGGGGACACCCCGGAATCAGACTCGAGCTGTAGAGAAGATCCGGTGTGTTCTGACCGGTCCCGAACTTTTTTTACTCCCCGATGTTGTGTTTCTTGAGGATGCGCCGAAAGTTGCTCCGGTCGAGGGCGGACTGCCTGGCGGCCTCGCTGACGTTGCCGCCGGCTCGGCGCAGCGCCTCTTGCGCGTAGTCCCTTTCAAAGCCTGAGACCACGCGCTTTTTGGCTTCGGAAAAGGGGAGATCGAGCAGCACATTTTTCGACACGACCGTCTCGGAGGTCTGGGTCACCGAGCTGGGAAGGTCCCCGGGGAGGATGACGTCGGAGCGCGCCATGACCACGGCCCGCTCCATGGCATTTTCCAGCTCGCGCACGTTGCCCGGCCAGTTGTAGCCGCGCATGAAGCGCATGGCTTCCAAGGAGATGCGGCGCAGGTCGCGTCCCGACCTCAGGGCGTACTTGCGCAAAAAGTGGTAGGCCAGAAGGGGGATGTCCTCGATCCGTTGGCGCAGAGGCGGCAGCGGGACGGTGATGACGTTGAGCCGGTAAAAGAGGTCCTCGCGGAAGCTCCCTTTGAGCATGGCCTGGTAAAGATCTACGTTCGTGGCGGCGATGACGCGCACGTCCACGTTGATCTCTTCGGAGGATCCGACCCTCTTTATCTCGCCTTCCTGCAGAACCCGCAGCAGCTTGACCTGCACGTGCAGAGGCAGCTCCCCCACCTCGTCGAGGAGGATCGTCCCGCCGTCCGCCGCCTCGAACAGGCCCATGCGGGTGGCGACGGCGCCGGTGAAGGCGCCGCGCATGTGCCCGAAGAGCTCCGACTCGACCAAGTTCTCCGGGATGGCCGAGCAGTTCACCGGGACGAAGGTCTTCGTCGAGCGCGAGCCGCGCGAGTGCACCGCGCGGGCGACCAGCTCCTTTCCTGTCCCGGACTCGCCCTGGAGCAAGACGGTGGAGGACGAGTGGGCCACCGAGTCGATCATGCGGTAGATCTCCAGCATTGGAGGGGAAGAGCCGATGATGTTGCCGTAGCGCTCCCTCACCTCGAGCTCTTCTTCGAGCTGGCGGGTTCTATCGAGCAACCGACCCCGCTCGGCGGCCTTGGCCACGGCCAGCGCCACGGTGTCCGACGAGGTGAAGGGCTTGGTGAGAAAGTCGTACGCGCCCGCCTTGACCGCGGCCACGGCGGTGTCTACGTCGGCGAACGCGGTCATCAAGACCACCTCGACGCGTGTGGTGTTGGATTTGGCGCGTTTGAGCACCTCGAGACCGCTCATGCCCGGCATCACGAGGTCCACGAGCATGACATCGACGTCGCCGCTGCCCAGCCGCTCGAGAGCCACATCTCCCGAAGGGGCGGTCAGCACCTCGAACCCCCGAGCGCCCAGTATTCGCGCCACCGCCCGCAGCGACTCCGGCTCGTCATCGACGACCAGGACCCGCGACGGCGGCGCTACTTTATCGGTTTCGCTCCCCCGAGAGGACGACGGCACTTTCATGCTTATCGGCGTGAGAATATTGGCCATCGTCGACTCCTAAATGCACGGGAATCCAGAAGGTTTTCTAGGCAGAAAATCATGAAGGTACTGTATCACGTAAAATCCGCGGGTCCAGCGGGCCCCCAAGGCAGCGTTGCTCTTTGGGGGGGTATCCGGTAAAATTGCGGTTTTGGGATATGTGGGATATTTTTCTTGTGATGACGGGTGGTTGGATAAACAAAACGGGCTCTTGAAGGATGACACCGGAAGAACAATCCAGGGCCATCGACGAGCTTGAGGCCTCCCTCGAGCGGCTGCACGCCTTGTACAACCAGTACTTCATGGGCATCGAGAAGCTCGAGCCGCTGGTCCCGCGCAAGTCGGTGGAGCGCAAGATCAACCTGCTGCGCAAGGAAAAACTCAAGTCGACGGCGCTGCGCTTTCGGTTTCAGACCCAGATTCAAAAGTACAACACCCACACCAACTACTGGAGGCGCATCTGCCGGCAGATCGAAGAGGGGACGTACAAGCGTCACCTGCTGCGGGCGCAGAAGCGGACCGAGGAGAAGATCCGCGAGACCCTCGAGCCCCCGGATCCGGCGGCCCTCTCGGAGCAGACCGACGACAGCCAGCGGGACACCGACGAGTCCCCGCCCGCCTACGATCTGGGACCGCTGGAAGACTTCGATTTGGACGATCCCTTCGCCGCCGGTGCCGCGCCGCCGGCCCACGGCCCCTCTTCGGTGTCACAAAAGACCAAACCAAAACTGCCGGGCCGCGGGCTCAATTTCGATGACATTGACGATCTCATCGCCGAGGCGGGGCCGAAGCCGCGCGGGCGCTCGAGCCTGCCTCCCCCGGCCGAGACGCGCGAGGCGCCCGGGGCGTCTTCGAGCCCCGCGCCAGCGCCGCCGCCAGGTGAGCCCGCGCCTCCTCGGGGCGAACGGGAGCTCGAGGACTTCTTCTCGAACCGGCCGCCGCCACCCCCGCCCGCTGCCGCGCCCCAGTCGGCGCCGGTGACCGAGCCCAAGGCGCCTTTGAGGCGGGGCGACGCCACACCCACGAAGCGGGTCCCGGTGGATCCCAAGGCGCGGGAGCGGGCGGCGAAAGAAAATTTCGACGAGACGAGGGCCCAGGTCATCTACCGGACGTTCCTCGCCGCGCGCAAGCGCACCCAAGAGTCGACAGACGGCGTGAGCTTCGAGAGGGTTAAAAAATCCCTCGAAAAGCAGTACAGCGCCAAGGGAGGTCGGGTCGATTTCAAGGTGGTCATCCGGGACGGCAAGGCGGTGATCGCGGCCGTCCCCAAAAAAGATTGAGTCTTTTTTGAAAGAGAGGATCAGGCGGAGGTGATGGCCCCTTGGACGAGGTTCATGTCCTCGAGGGCGCCTCTTTGCCACGCGAGGGTCTTGGCCTGGTCGGCTGTGGCCGCGAGCTGGGCCATCGACTCATCGTCGAGCCCGGCTCCGGTGAAGAGGCTGAGAACGCGCCCGGTGGACTCGAAGGCCACGTGGCGAGCCCACAGCCGGGACTGGGCCGCGAGGAGGTCGCCTTTTTCGGCCGCGGCCTTCTTGCAGAGGGTCACAGCGGTCTCGATCTCGGCCATGGCCCAGGCGAGCTCCATCACCGCGTGCTGTTGACGGCTGAGCTTTTTGCGAAACGCGAAAGTGGCGCAGTCTGAGATGAAGCGCGCGGCGTGAGCGACCATGTGCCCGCCCACATGCTCGAGGCTCGCCACTTCGTCGGCCAGGGCGCCGTAGAAGCGTCCCTTGGATTTGACGGTCTGTCTCATCCTGAAGACGCCGATGATGTTCTGCTGGATCTCCGAGGT
>JAABTR010000843.1 GCA_011389755.1 Deltaproteobacteria bacterium
GGGATGCTCGAAGAGGCGGAAAAGCTCGCCCAAAATGCGGCTCAATACAACGAGAACGCGGCGGCACCCGGCCCCTGGGCACAGGCGCTCATCACCCGGCGAGACGACACCGAGAGCCTCTTGTTCGTGCTGGGACTAAAGTCCCTGGCCGGCGACGAGGCGGCTGCAAAATGGGAAGCAAAAACCCGAGCGCGCGCGCGGAGCGTTGACCAAAGCTGCGACGCCGTCGAGGACGCGATCGCCGACGCCTTGGCCGTCTCCGAGCGCTTCGATGAAGCGAGCTGGATGGCTCGCAGCGCCGCCCTCGCAAATGGCCAGTGGTGGCTCTCCCTGCTCTTTGTCCGCGCAAACCCGTCCCTGCGAAAGGCGCTGGGCGCCGCCCCTCAAAAGGCGTCCGCACCCCAAAGCCTCTCAAGTCGCATCAAAGACGCCCTCACCGGTCTCGCCGAAATGTTCGTGCCGCTGCCCGCGCCGATCGCGATGGAATCGTTCAGCGACAAAGAAAAGACGCCCGAAGAGGTCGTGCTCATAGGGCGGATCGGCGATTTGGAGATCGTTCGACGAGGCCGAGCCTTGACGCTCTGGGTCCCGGACGGGCACCGCATCGAAGGGATCAAGGCCGAGCTCGAGATCGACACCCGGCTCGAATTTCGAGGCGACGAAGAGGAGTGGGTTGAGCTCGTGCTCCCGGCGCACGCCGAAGGGCACGCCCTGCGGCTCACCGTCCGGATCGACGACAATGAGATCTCATTGCCGCCCCTCCACGTGAAAGGCGAGTCATGACGGCGCCGGATCCCTTTTGCCGACTTTGGGGACGCGGAATCCCATCCTACCTCGCCGAGCAGCTCATCGCCGGGGCGCGGTCCGGCGCCTACTGGTGGAGAACCATCAGAAGAGATCTCAGGCAAAAGCCGCACACGCTCGCGCTGCCTGCAGGATCGCCGCTGCGAGAGGAGCTCGACTCCCTCGTCGGCGTCCCAGGACCCGCGTTCGAACCCACCCCAGGCGTGTACGCCCTGTCCTGCCACGAAGACATCGACGCAGGCGTGGGCTGCGTGCGCCGGCTCGTGGTTCGAGACGGAGAGTTCGCCGGCACCTCGGGGAGTTTCTACCACTCGTGCTCCAACGGGATCGGACACGCGGTGCGGGCGTGCGGACTCGACCGCGCCAAGCGATTGCACTGCACCGTCCACGACATCGACTCGTCTCTCGAATCGACGGACAAACGGGGCGGCCCCAGCGCGGGGCTCGCCGCGGCCCTGGCGGTCGCCCACGCCTTCGAGCGCGGCGAGCGCTTCCCCCGTTTCGTCGCGGCCACGGGCGCCGTGGAGCCCGACGGGCGCGTGACGCCGGTCGGTCAAATCCCAGAGAAGCTCGAGGCGGTGCTTCGAGAGGCGCCGTTCATCGAATGCGTCTACATCCCAGAGGGGAGCGGCGTCGACCTGCCCGAGGCGATACGCGAGCAGGTCGAGATCCGAGAGGTCGGCAGCGTCGAAGAGATGATAGCCCCGCTGATCAGTCGACCGCACTTCGTCCAGCACAGCGAAACAGCGAGATCGGCGCCGACCGCAAAACAGCTCGAAGCGGCGTGGGCGCTCCCGGCGGCGAGCCGCAAGAACCCGAATCGCTCGGTTTTCGTGGGGTTGGTCCAGGAGCCCATCGCCCTGCCTGAAGGCTGCCTCGATGGGACACCGCCCGGCTGGAGGCGGGTCACCGACTTCAGCAAGCACGGGTACTTCTCCGCCCTCGAGGTCGAGACCAACCGCGCCTTCCGGGAGCTGACCCAAGACCTCCTCGCCTGGAGACCGACAAACGACGGCGTCGAGCTTCCGGCCGTCTACCAGTTCGACCTGGAGAGGCTCCGCAATCGCCGTTGGCTGAAAAACAAAGGGATCGAGCTGTTCCTCGAGCGCGTCGATCTCTTGCCGATCCAGGGCGGGCGGGCCGGTCTGCTCGGGCTGTGGTTTCGCGGGGGGCCGTGCACCTTGAAAGACGCCCTCGCTTGGACCTCGGCGAGGCAGTTTCACACCCTAAAACTCGAGACACAGCAGGGTGTCGCTCAAACCGGCCTCGCGATCGGGCACCTCGTGACCGGCCTGGCTCGGGGGGTGCGCGCCCGCACCGAGCCGGAGCTGTTTTTGAGCGGCAAACCGCGCTCGAGCGGCGAGGTGAAGGTCTTCCAATATCTCCTCGCGCCCGAGGACGGCCCCACCTGGAGCGAGCTCTTTGAATCGAGCGATTTTTCCCTCGGGTTCGAGCTCGCGGCCACGGTCTCGAGGCCGAGCAGCCCCTACCCCAAGCGCAACGTCATCGCCCACCGGGAATGGGACGACGCCCCCGAGCACAAAACGCGCTACGGCATCTCACCCCACGGGGTCACATGCTGGGCCCACGCCGGCGTGCAGTTCAACCGCAACGCCAAGCAGCGCGTGTTTAGCGAGGCGATGTACACCCTGTGGGCGCTCACCAAACAGCTCGCGCACGAAGACGGCCGAACCGGCGATC
>JAABTR010000844.1 GCA_011389755.1 Deltaproteobacteria bacterium
TGTCAACCAAGGGGACGCTGGGCTAAAAAAATGCGTCCAGTCCAAGGTCCGCTCCATCAAGTTCCCCCAATCACCGGCTCCCCGCACCGCGGCGGCCTGGTACTTCGAGCTGTACTGAGCGACATGGGGACGCCCGCGATCGCGATGGCGCATCTCCTCGTCGCATCGATCGCCCTTGTCACCACGGCCTGCGCCATCGAACCGATATCGCCCCCCCGTCCCCGGGAAAAAGCCGGCGCCGAGGCTGACGAGCCCCTCACCTCTTCGTTCATCCCGGATCCCGAGAACGAACGACTGCGGCGATCGCGAGCGTTGTCGCGGGATCTCGAGAGACTCCTCATCGAACTCGAAGGGGTGGTCTCGGCTCGGGTTCAGCTCTCCCTGGGCCAGCCTCACCTGTTCGGAGCCACGCCCAGAGCCCCCTCCCGAGCCGCGGTGGTCCTGCGCCTGCGACCGGGCGCAGAGGTCTCACACACTGACGTCAAGGTCCTCTTGAGCGGGGGAGTGACGGGGCTCGCCGGTGAGCACATATCCATCGTCGAGCGAGAAGAGACGGCGCCGCCTGCAAAGCCCCCATCTCTCGTCGAGATCGGACCTCTGCAGGTCACCGCCGAGACCGCCTGGGTCGCGAGGCTCCTCCTCGGCGGATTGCTGGTCATCTGCGCCTGCCTGGCAAGCGCCCTCGTGTACACGTCCTGGCGGCTGCGCATCCACAACCGGCCACGCGGCTAGTCACCGGACGACGAAGAACCGGTCACTCGACCCCCCCGCGCCGATGGGGATGACGACCCGGCGGGCGCAGCGCGGGCAATGACCTACGTACGCCGTCCCCGCTTTGTTCTTGTAAATGCGCACGTACACGCGGCAGCAATCAAATCGCACCCCCAAAAAAGCTTTCCTGTTTTCCGAGCCCGTCATGGCGACCTTTTCAATGCCCCTTTTTTCAATGATAATCTCTGTTCCATGGTCGAGCAAAAGCTCACAGGCAACTTCTCAAATGCGCTCATCGCCGTCGCAGCCCTGCTCGGGCTCGCGGCTTCGGGGTGTGACATCGGTCCGGCCACGAGCCCCGCCCAAGAGGCCCCTTTCGAAGCATCGGGCGATTGCCAAATGGGAATAGTTGTATTCCCAAACGGAAACACCGAGTGCCTGCCCCTGGAGCGACGCCCGGTGACCCTTGTGATGTACTTCGCGGCAGACAGCGATCTCGAGCCGATGCTGATGCAGGACGTGCGCGAAGCCGAGGCCGCGGCGGTCCCCGGTGACGCCCACATCATCGTCCTCATCGATCGGGCCGAGGGTTACGACACGGCGGACGGCGACTGGACCGGCGCCAAGCTCCTCGTGTTGGCAAACGACAGCGATCCCGAGTCCATCGGCTCGCCTCGGGCCTCGGCGCCCCCCCTCGGGCTCACCGCCGAGAGTCAAAACGGAGAAGAGCTCGACATGGGCAGCCCCGAGACGTTGTCCCGGATCCTGGATTTTGCCTCCGAGGCGTTCCCCTCGGACGAGCTGGTGCTTCACGTCAACGGGCACGGCGGAGGCTGGGGCCCCACGGGTGAAGATATTTTTTCAGGTTCGACAGATGGGTTCCGCGCCTTCGGCCTCGACAGGTCGAGCGGCAACTACTTGGACATCGTGGACGATTTTCCAACCGCCCTCGAAGGCCGCGGGGTCGACGCGTTGACTTTCGAGGCGTGTGGGATGGGAAACGTCGAGACGGTCTTCGCCGTATGGCCCCACGTGGACTTCGTGGGGGCCTCGTCCATGCCGATCCCACAGCGCGGATTCAACTACACCACACTGCTCAATGAGTGGCAGGGCCGGATCAGCGCGCAGGGCTGGCTTTCGGCCACGACCGCCGCCTTCGAGGGATCGTTCGACAGCTCCGACAAAGTATCGTGGGGCGTTTATGACACAACGGGTGATAGAGACCTCTTTGCCGCCGACATCGACCGCTTCGCAGGCGAGCTCAAAACGCTCGGGCCTCAACTTTTTCGCGCCCTAAGAGATGTCACGCCCCAACCGAACTGGCAGCAGCGAGGCATGAGGGATCTGGCCGCGCTCGCAGGGATTTTGGAAGCCGCGGTTCCCAACAAAAGCGCCGAGTCGCTGCTCCAGACGCTGGAAGAGATGGAGGTCTCGAGCTACAGGTCCCCAAACCTGCCCTTTGTGAAACACTTGTTCGTGTACCTTCCTGGCAAGACCCCAGACCAGGGCGGCCCGTACAACCCCGACTACGAACGCACCGATTTCGCCAAAGAGACGGGCTGGGACGAGCTCATCCGCGAGTACTACTCGACGCGAGATTTAAAAAATTTTCGGCGAGCTTTTGAGCCAGCTCCTCCCCCCGCCCCTTCCCCTGGAGCTCGAACTGCCTGCGCTCTCCTTCTCGGAGCGAGATGGTGACAACCAGGGCGTGTTCCGGCCACAAATCGTCGAAGCGATCGCACCACTCCACGAGACAGACGCCCTCCCCGTCGTAGTACTCCC
>JAABTR010000845.1 GCA_011389755.1 Deltaproteobacteria bacterium
CTCATCCACCGGGCCAGTCCTCACCTGGCTCGCTGGCTTCGATCCATAGCGTCACGCCGTGAGGCGGGCCGAGGCGGCGGCCCGGTCGCCCTGGACTACCGACGACGACCACGCCCCCTGATGAGCCCACATGCGGTCCCCTCGAGGGGCACCCGTGACGGCTCGGAGGGTGTCTGGAAAGTCCCAGGGCGCACGTTGGTCTGTCCCGTAGGGTCCGAACGGGGAAGGGGTGACCAAAGGTGGTGGTCGAGGCGTTACCTTGAGGGCGGCGCGCCCGTCACCTCCATTCCCGCCAACCTCGCAAACTCGTAGAGAGGTATTCGAGCATACCGGTCACCAACGACGATGATGACCGTGCCTCGGTTCAGCAGCATCCTTTGGCGGCGGTAGCGAAGCACCCCGAGCTGTTCGGCCCGGCGGTCGAAGGCTTCGAGCGCTCGCTCGCGATGCAGCTCCAGCCCCCGGTAGAGCATCAACGCCAGCGTCGAGAAGACCGTGGCGCTGAGCAACGCCGCCCGGTTTCGGGCCAGGGCCTCGCCGAGGCCGAAGTGCTGCTTGCCGTCGCGGTTGAGCCGGTTCTCGATCAGTGACCGCTCGTCGTAGTGGTCGTAGCGGACCAGTCCGTGCTCGGCCACGGGCGAGAGCAGCACCACGGGCCCTTTGCTCTCCTCGTCGTGCTCACGTTCGTCATCGCGGTCCTTGGCGCTGCGGTCGGGCCAGCGAAGGACCACCGTGGCGAACAGCGGGGTCGGGCGGAACTTCTTGGAGTTCAGCCGGCTCGACGACGCCCCACCGAGGCCATAAAAGTCCGTGCATGTGAGATCGTCGACCTGAGCCACCACCAGGCTCTCGCGGTTGTCGGCCACCTGCCGCTCGAAGAAGGTGACGCCGCCGTACCTCTTGCCGCCTTCCGACAGTCGGCGTGCTGTCTCCAGCTTGCTCTCTTCCTCGGCACCTTGCCCGGCCAGCGCCTCGGCCACACGACGGCGCGCCTCGCCCGTCACGTCCATCTTCTCCTTCGACGGGCAGACCCAGTCGATCCGGCGCTTCTTCTTCAGCCACCACAGCAGATCGCCGTCGAGGAAGCCTCGGTCCAGCGCCACCTTCACCAGTCGGCTGTAGCCTTTGAGGTTGGCCCGCGCCTGGTCGATGACCGCCTTGGCGTGCTCGTTCTCGGGCTTCTCGATGGTGTCGAAGGCAAAGGCCAGGGGCAGACCCGTCTCCACCTCCATCAGGTACCACAGCTTGAAACCGAGGACGTGGACCTCAACCTGGCGCGGGCGACGTGCTCGGCTCTGGGCTTTCACCTTCTTGCGGACCCTGCCCGCTCCCTCGAAAGAGGGCACGACCTCCTCGCTCGTGCTGTCGAGCGAGCCACGGACCTCCTTGGGAAACAGCCCCCGCCGCGCCAGGGCACGGACCACCGCGTTGAACAGCGCCACCAGGTCTTCGGCCTCCAGCGTGCTCTCGTGCTCGGCCAACGTCTGCGACGACAGGGCCCCACGGGGGCCTTCCAGCCGCGCCCGCGCCGGACCCATCGGACCTGCATCCTCAAAGGCTCCCCCCTGGCCATCGCGGGTCTTGCCGATCAGCGACTCGCTCCGCCGGGTCGCCCCGTACATGACCTCGTCGTGGGTGAAGCCCAACAGCGCCATCCACCTCGGGTCCGTCAGCAACGTCGCCTGAAGCTCGGGGCCGCTGCTCAGCCCCATGTACCGGCTCATCACGGCCACCAGGTTCATCACCAGCGCCGGATACATCCGCCGGCGTTCGATCTCCTTGCCCTTCTTCTCGTCGAAGTACGTCTCCGGCGGCGACAGCCCATCGAGCGCCTTGGTCAGCTTGAGCTCCTTGGCCAGAAACCACAGCATCTCGTCCGCTTCGGTCGGTTGGCCGCCGTCGAGGATGTGGTCGATTCGGCGTTCGCGCTCGAGAATCTCGAGAACTCCTTCGTCATCTCGTTCGAGCAGACGGAGCCTCCGCGCCTGGAGCTTGGTCCTTTGCCGCTGTTCGGCTCTGCGTTGCTGGCGCGACTGGCCCTCCTGCGCGCTCTGCTCCTCCAGCTCCGCCTCTTCGACCGCGAGCCGCTCTGCCTGGTGCTCGCCCCCCCGGCGGTGCCGATCCTCTTCCAGCCGCTCTTCGAGCGCCGCTGACGACAGGCGTTCCTTCAGTGGCTTGGGTCCGTTCTCGGTCGAACCTGCTCTTCGCCCTCTGCGACGTGCCATGGTCTCCGCTCCTCCCCAGCGAGGAGATCATACTTTAGGAATTTTGTTGATCCCCAACGTGCAAAATCCTCGTCATGGACACGGAGTTGCTCGAACGCCCTGTAGGTGTTACACCCACACGACGACCGGCTGGCTTAAGGGCGATGCGCTATGGATAGAAGCCAGTTCGGCTTGCCCCACCTTGACTTCGTCCGCCGATGCGAGCGCGCCGAGGCGTACGCCGAGCTCTGGGTGCCCTCTCCCCACACCTGTGCCGAGCAGCGC
>JAABTR010000846.1 GCA_011389755.1 Deltaproteobacteria bacterium
CGACCAGCAAGACCGGCATCGAACGGGCGAGACTGTGCAGGAAGCTCATGGTTGCTGGGCGGGCTCAGCCTTGAGAGCTCGTCCGTGGAACTCGATCTTCGCCACGGCGTCCAAGACCTTGTCGAAGTGCTCATCGGAGACCTGGATGAAGGTGGAGCGCGTCAGCATGCGGACCCGCCCCAAGGACGTCCGCGGCAAACCGGTGAGGCGGACGATCTCCTTCATCAGGTGGGAAATCCTCAGCCCGTCCTTGCGACCGGCGTCCACGTAGATCTCGTTCTCTTCACCCTCATCTTCGCGGCCCGCTTGTGCTTCGTCACCACCGTCAACAGGCGCCGTCTCAAGCTCGGCTTCCTCGGGTTCGTGCGCCGCCTCGATCGGAACCTCAGACCGCTCGGGTTCGACTTCTTCTTCGGCGATCGGCTCGGCTTCGAGATGAACCGGCGTCACAATCTCTTCGCCCTCAAGCTCCTCGTCGACTTCTTTGGGAATCCCGATGACATCGATCGCTTCGAGGCTTTGCTCCTCGATCTCAGCCCCCTCGAAGAACTCCTCCAGGAGCCCGGCAACGATCTTCATCGCGTAAGCGTCGTGCATCACCCGAGCTGCCAGCCCATAGAATTCGCCCACCGATGCGTCACCGAACCGATCCCGGAGCTGATCGATTCGCTCCAGCTCGATCTTGCGGCGGATGGTCTCCTCCTTGGGCAGGGTGCGCTCCACGAGGTCGAGCTTGTAGGTCAGCCGCAGGTAGTAGAGATTGCCGATATCCTGAGGTGTCACCAAGCTCACGGCGACCCCGGCGCGACCCGCGCGACCCGTGCGGCCCGTGCGGTGGATGTAGCCCTCGAGCGACTCGGGGAAGGCGTAGTTGATGACGTGGCTCAAGTGAGAGACGTCGATCCCGCGAGCGGCGACGTCCGTGGCCACGAGGAAGTCGATTTTGCCTTCCCGAATCGAGGACATCACTTTTTCCCGATCATTTTGCGAAAGATCGGAATTTATCCACGCAGCGTTGTAGCCCGCTTTTTTGAGGTACCTGGCCACTGTCTGGGTCTCGTCGCGGGTGTTGCAAAACACGAGCGAAGACTCTGGACGCTCTGCCTCGATGACCCGAACGAGGTCGACGGGCCGGTTCGTGCCGCTGACCAGGTACATGTAGTGGGTGACATCTTTGGCCGCGACCTCGTCACCCGACACCGAGATGACATCGGCCTGGCCCATGTACCTCGACGAGAGGCGGCGAATATCATCCGGGATGGTTGCCGAGAACAAGAGCATCTGCTTCTTTTTCGGCAGCCCATCTATGATCTCCGAGATCTCCTTCTCGAAGCCCATCGAGAGCATCTCATCCGCCTCGTCCAAGACGACGACGCCGAGCTTCTCAAATCGTATCGTTCCGCGTCTGATATGGTCGAGCACCCGGCCCGGAGTCCCCGCGATGATCTGGACGCCGCTTTGGATCTCTTTGACCTGATTGGTAAAAGAGGCGCCGCCGTATATCGCCGCCGTCCGCACGCCGCGATGCCTGCCGATCTGAGACACCTCCCTGGTCACCTGCAGCGCAAGCTCCCTGGTGGGCGTCAAGATGAGGGCAAAGACATCTCGACGTTCGGGATCTACCTTGTGAACGAGGGGAATCCCGAAGGCCGCGGTCTTTCCGGTGCCTGTCTGAGCCATGGCGATGACATCTCGGCCGGCCATGACCGATTCATAGGTCCGCGTCTGGATCGGCGTCGGCTTTTCGAACCCCATCTCCCCGAGGGCTTTTACGATCGGCTCATCGAGCTTCATCGACTCGAATGACAGCTCTTCCTCGGCGCCTTGATCCTCGTCAACCACTTGTTCGAACTCGCTATTTGTCATCGATCTCCGACTTTCCTTCGTTGATTCATGCGCTGACCGACTGTTCGCAATCGCAAGGCGCGACAACGACGTCGAAAAAAATAAGAAACCTGTCACTTCTTACACTTTGCGCCTTTGCCGGGTCAAGACGCAGATAGACTAAAAAAAGAAGCGGAGCCGAAAGATAGGCGGCCTTCCTCCTCGACTCATCGCTGCGGGATTGATAAAAACATACCCTAAGATAAGGAGGAACCCCATGAAGCTGCTTAGTCCACTGCCGATGTTGTTTTTCGTGGCGCTGCCCTGCGCGTTCGTCGGATGCAAGACGGGCAAAAAGACACCGAGCCCCGAAATCAGAACCGGTGCGGATGAAAACGCCGCGTCCAAGGAGGGAAAAAGCATGAGCCGACAAAAACAGGCCGATCTTTTTCTTAAAGCGTACCTAACCGAGCTCGCCCAGCTGGAAAAGCTAGAGGCGCTGGCCTACTGGAACGCCGCCAATTCCGGAAAAAAAGAGGATTGGGAGGTCTCTTCGAAGGCTGAGTTCGAGGTCAAAAAGCTCCACAGCGACAAGGCGCGCTACGAGGCGATTGTGGGTCTTCTCGAGCACAAAGACGAGCT
>JAABTR010000847.1 GCA_011389755.1 Deltaproteobacteria bacterium
GGGGACGTCTTTGGCCGTCAACACGGCGACCACGCCCGCGCTTTTGAGAGCCTGCCGGACGTCCAACCTCGTGAGGGTCCCCTTCGGCTTCTGCGACGCGGCCACAGCGCCGTGGAGCAGCCCCCGGGGCTCGGGGATGTCGTCGATGTACTCGGATTGACCGCGGACGTGCAGATCTGGCTCGAAGTTCTTCACGGCGCCGCCTCCTCGAGCCCGAACAGCTCCACGAAATGTGCGATGACGAGGTTTCCCAAGAGGCGCCTTTTGTACGCGGCGCTCCCGCGGACATCCGAGATGGGGCTCACCTCACCTTCGGCCACGGCCGCCGCTTGCCTGACGGTTTGGGCGTCCAGGGTGCGGCCGCGCAGAAAATCGCTCGTCTTTCGCAAGTAAAGCGGCGTGGGCGCCACCCCCCCGGCGGACAGGCCCACCTCTTTGACGACGCCCTCCTCGACCACGACGGCGCAGGCCGTGTTCACCGAGGCGATGTCCAGGTGCTCGCGTTTGCAGATCTTTTCGAAATGAAACCTCCGGGCCGCGCTGCGCGGTATCTCGATGGAGGCCACAAGCTCCCCCGGGCGCAAGACCACATCTTTGTAGCCCTTGTAGAACTGCCTGATGGGTATCCTCCTCGAAGCGTCGCCGGGGCCCACCACCAACGTCGCGTCCAGGGCCACCAGCATCACCGCCAGATCGCCGATGGGAGAGGCGTTGACGATGTTCCCGGCGACCGTGGCGCGGCTTCGGACCTGGTGAGAGCAGATGAGCTCGGCGTCGTCGGCCAGCCCTTCGATGGTGTCGCGCGCGTCGGCGTTCTTTGCCAGGTCCCAGACCGTGGCCGCGGCGCCCACGCGCAGAATATTTTCCTCGAGCTTTATTTCATCGAGCCCGGCCCCGAAGAGGCGCACCAAGCTCTCGGCTTCCATCTCGGCGCCCCGCTGCACATAGACGTCGGTCCCGCCGGCGACGACCACCGCGCCTTCGGGGACGGTCAGCGCTTTTCGCCTTGGGGCCCCCTTCTCGTTCAGGGCTTCCAAGCGGGCCTTGATGGAGCCGAAGTACGAAGGCAGCGCCCCTTTGCCCACCAAGAACTCTATTTTGTCCAAAGCGCTCCCAAGCCCCGGCTCCACCGCCAGGACGACCCGATCCGCCGCTCTTTTGATGGCGCTGTACCCGGTGCAGCGGCACAGATTCCCCGCCAGCGCCACGTGCGCGCTGCGCTTTGAGACCGACGATTTTTCAAGGAGGACCCCGGTCAGCGACATGACGAGCCCCGGGGTGCAAAAACCGCACTGGACCGCGCCTTCTTCGACCAGCGCCTCTTGGACCAGCGTCAGCCTCTGGTCTGTGAAGCCTTCTATCGTCACCAGGTGAGATCCCTCCAAGTCCCCCATCGGCATGAGACATGACGTGACCGGGCGGTACTCCAGGTGACCTCCGCGCAGGCGCCCCCACAGCACGGTGCAGGCGCCGCAGTCTCCCTCGCGGCAGCCCTGCTTGGTCCCCCTCAGCTCTTCGATGTCGCGCAGGTAGTCGAGCACGGGCATGCCCTCGGGCACCAAAGCCTGGACGAGTCGTTCATTGAGCAAGAATTCGATTCCCATCCTTCACTTTTACCCTATTGACTCAAACCGGCAATGGAGTGGGTTGAAGACGCGGTTCTAACCAGGCGGGAGATCAGGGGGTCTTTGGGGTCGGTATGCACAGCTTGTCCGGGTTCATGATCCCGGCGGGATCCAAGAGGCCTCGCACCCTCTGAACGAGCTCGGCGAGCCCCGGATCGATGCGGCCGGGATAGAGCTCCGCGATCACCCAGGGCGGCGTCTTGTACAAAACGAAACCTTCATCCAGCGCCATCCGGGCCAGCTTTCGCTGACACGCCCGGACGTTCTCGACCTCATCAACGTTTCGCTTGTCGAACAGGGTGATGAACCGCAGCACGCAAAAATGCCCGCCCTTCATGGGCCGGGAGACGATTGTGGGCGGCAGGCCGTGCTCGGCCATGATCGCTTCGCCCTTGCGGCTCGCCGACTCCCAACCGGACGCCGGGCCGTAGAGCCCAACCCACGTGAGCCCGCCCCCTTCGTGATCGAGGAGAAACCCGAGCCTGGTTGGAAAGTCGGCGAACTGGCCGAACTTGTCGTTGAGCTTGACCAAGGTCGGGATGTCGAGGGGCGCCTCGACTTCGAAACCGCTGCGGCGGGCCTC
Source organism: Deltaproteobacteria bacterium (assembly GCA_011389755.1). Classification (GTDB taxonomy): domain Bacteria; phylum Myxococcota_A; class Polyangia; order JAAYKL01; family JAAYKL01; genus JAABTR01. The sequence goes on from JAABTR010000847.1 coordinate 2,209, forward strand.
CTCGATGACCTTGTCGACGACGCGGCGTTTGTATCCGAGGTGCTCTTCGTCGAGGCCTGAGATGTCGAGATACAAAAAAAACTCCGGCTCTCCAGGGTCTCGCACCGTGGGGTTTTTGACACCGAACATCATCTTCCCCGCCGGCCACGAGATCCCGCCCATGTCGTCGCAGATGTCCAGCCGAGCCAGCCGGCGGATGACCTGGTAGGTCCCCTCGAGGAAGTGGTTCAAGCTAAAACCGCGCCACCGCGCGG
>JAABTR010000848.1 GCA_011389755.1 Deltaproteobacteria bacterium
TTTGCTCCTCGACGCCCTGGCTGCGGGCTTCGACGGGGTGCTGATGCTCGGCCGCCACGAGGAGACCTGCCGGCTCGAAGGTGCGGAGAAGCGCCCCCGCGAGCTGGCCGAGCGGCTCGACGCGCTGTGCGAGCTCATGGGGCTGGGCCGGGGCCGCGTGCGGTTTTCCCAGCCCGATCCCGGGCTCGAAGGCCCTCACCGGGCGGTGGACGACTTCATGGCGACGCTGAGCGGCGCCGGGCTCGCGCAGCGCCGGGTAGCATCCCGGAGCGACGCGTTCGACGGCGCCCTGGACGCGGTGACCTGGCTGGGCGGGCAAAAAGCGGACGTGAAGGCCGACGGCTGGCTCGCGGAGCGTAACCTCGCCCCGTCGCGCCAGGCAGAACCGGCGCTCCTCGCAGGCGCGATCCCCTACTTCGACCTCCTGATGAACGACTGGGTCGCCCCCTTCGATCTGGGCGACGCGCTCGCGGACGGGCTCGCGGTCATGACGGCTCTGGGCTACTCGGGCGGCGTCTTGACCTCGGGGCTGCGGGCCGGTGAGGCCGAGGCGGTCCGCGCAGCAAAACCGAGCGTGGTGGTGAGCCAGTGCGCGGGCTGCGGCGAGCGGGCCGGCCTGGGCGGTGTGCCTCAGGTCAGCCTGGGCGCCCTCATCGCCGAAGGCGCGGCGAAGCTCGATCGCAAACGATCGGCCGGCGTCGTGGCCATCTCACGGGGCGACGAAGAAGGGCGCGCCGTGGTAGAGGCCCTGGGCGGGACGGCGGTGGAGATCGAGCCCCTGCCCCCCATCGGGGTGCGTTTTGCCCTGACCCCCAAGGAGCGCGTGGCGCTCGAGGGCCGCTTCGCGCAAGCCGCCTCGGCCGGCGCCGAGCTCATGCTCACCTCCGGTCCGGTCGAGCTCGTGCAACATCTCCTCGCCGGCCGTGAGGGGGCCTGGCGCACGACCCACGTCAAGCCGGTGCTCGCCTCTGGCCTGGCCGCGCGCTGCATCGCGGGGGGATCCACAAAGGAAGTTTCGAGATGACGCAGCATCGCATCAAGTCCCATCCGATCCTAAAGCCCCTGGCCGAGCCGAGCGTGCCGTTTACCTTCAACGGCGCGCCCCTGCTCGCCCGGGAGGGGGAGATGATATCGTCGGCGCTGTTCGCCGCGGGAAAACCCGTGTTTGGGCACCATCACTCCGACGGCGGCGCTCAGGGCCTCTTCTGCGCCAACGGTCAGTGCTCCCAGTGCACGGTGGTGGCCGACGGCCGGCCGGTCAAGTCCTGCATGGTCGAGGTGCGGCCCGGCATGGTGGTGTGCAGCGCCGAGGGGCGCCCCGCTCTTCCCGAGGACGACGCCCTGCCGGCCATCGAGCGTCCGGCCGAGCGCCGGGTCCCCGTGCTCATCTTGGGCGGCGGTCCGGCCGGCCTGTGCGCCGCCATCGAGCTCGGGCGCGTGGGCATCGACGTGCTGGTGGTGGACGACAAGCCCGAGCTCGGAGGCAAGCTCACCTTGCAGACCCACGGGTTCTTCGGCTCAGTGGCCGACTGCTTCGCGGGCACGCGGGGCATCGACATCGGCACCCACCTGTCCGCGCAGGTCGAGGCGCTGCCCAACGTGGAAGTCTGGACGAGCGCCACGGCGCTCGGACTGTTCCACGACGGCAAAGTGGGCGTCGCCACCCCCGGCGGCTACCGGCTGGTGGCGCCTGACTGCCTGCTCGTCGCCATGGGCGCCCGCGAGAAGGCCCTGTCCTTCCCCGGGTGCGACCTGCCCGGAGTCTACGGCGCGGGCGCGTTCCAGACCCTCGTGAACAGGGACCTGGTGGAGGCTTCGCGCAAGCTGTTCATCCTGGGCGGCGGCAACGTGGGGCTCATCGGCGCCTACCACGCCCTCCAGGCGGGCATCGACGTGGTGGGGCTCGTGGAGGCGCTGCCCGAGTGCGGCGGCTACAAGGTCCACGCCGACAAGATCAAGCGTCTGGGGGTGCCCATCTGGACCCGCCACACAGTCGTCAAGGCCTCGGGCGAGGAAAAGCTCGAGTCCGTGACCATCTGCGCCATCGACGAAAAATTCCGGCCGATCCCCGGCACCGAGCAGACCTTCGAGGCAGACACCCTGCTCATCGCGGTGGGGCTCAGCCCGGTGGACGAGATCTTGGCCAAGGCCGAGGAGTACGGCCTCAAGGTCTACGCCGCGGGGGATTCCGACGAGGTGGCCGAGGCCTCGGCGGCGATCTTCTCCGGGCGCATCGTGGGGAGGCGGCTGGCCAGGGATTTGGGCGTGCCGGTGGAGATTCCCGAGCACTGGGAGCCGCTCGCGGAGGTCTTGCGGGCGCGGCCCGGCAAGACCGTACCGTTTGAGCCCCCGAGGCGCGACGAGAAGGTCTACCCGGTCATCCGCTGCGTCCAGGAGATCCCGTGCAACCCGTGCTCGGCCGCGTGTCCCGAGGGGCTCATCACCATGGAGCCGT
>JAABTR010000849.1 GCA_011389755.1 Deltaproteobacteria bacterium
GCCTCGAGCGCCTCCCAGGTGAGCTCGGGCTCGGAGCCGTCCAAGAGCTTCTGCCAGCTCTGGTAAGCCACCGGCCGCATGAGGCTGACCGCGGTGACGAACTCGCTGGAGGCCTTGCGCAGAGCGGGCAAGTAGCCATCCTTAAACTTCTTGACCTGATCGTAGAGGATGACGAAGTCGCGGATCTGCGCCGCGCTCTTGCCGTCTCCTTCGGCCATCGCGGCTTTGAGCTCCGGCGGGATGCTCTCGAGCCAACCGGTCAAAAATTTTTCGATATTCTCGACGAAGTAGCTCGGGTTCTTTTGTGGAAAGGGGTTGGTCTGTAAAATGATCCGCCAGCTCTTCTTCCTGAAGTCTTCGCCTTTGACGGGCTTAAACCAGTCGAAGAGCTCCATCCAATACAAAGACGCCAGGTAGATCTTCTCTTTTTCGAGCCCCTGCTTCCAGTCGCGAGCCCACCTGGACATCCCGTCCCAGTGGAACTTGTTGAGCACCGCCTTCTGCGTCGCGATGTTGTCAACCATCCCCTTGGCGGACGCTTTTGCCATATTGACGGCGTCCTCTTTGGCGGTCCCCAAAGCGACGCCCCCGGCCGTGCTCTCATCGTGTTTTTTTATCTCCTCGGCGATGCGGTCGAGCTTGGAGACGGACAGCTCGAACAGCTGCTCTTTCTTGGTGACGTCGCTGACCTCGCCGCCCACGGCCTCGAGCTTTCGCATGAGCTCCTCGCCCGTGTAGTAGGTCGAGTAAGACACGAGGGCGCCGGATTTTTTGATGAGGCTCTCCATGCCCGCCAGGTAGTCGCTCAAGGCACGAAGCATGGCCACGTAATGGGTCCCTATCTCCTTGTAGACGAGCGCGTCCCGGCCCGAGACCTTGGCTTGCTTCTCCACGTAGCGATCGAGGGCCGGCGACAACGGTTCTCCGGCACCTCCCACGAGGGGCTGTATCCAGTGCAGCTCCTTCACGAGGGCCGGCAGGATGAGCTTGTTGTAGGCATAATCGCTGCGCGCATCGTACTGCTCCAACGCCTTGAGCACCGGCTGCCAGCCGCCGGCCGCCGCCTTCATCTCGCCCGAGAAGCCGCTGATGGAGGACAGCCAGCCGCCGAAATTCTCCTGCGCCTCTTTTGTCATCCGGTCGATTTCACCGAGCCGGGCCGAGAGATGACCCACGATCTTGGTCAGATCGTAGATCTGGTCGTTGGGATCCCGCTGGGAGCTGCCCCCGGAGACCGGAGCCGTGACCTTGAGCAGCTGCTGCGAGAGGGCGGACAGGTTCTCGGCCTTCTGCGACACGCCCTGCCAAAAAGCCCACTCTCTGAGCGCCGGGCTGCCGCCGGCCTTCCCCGGCTCGAGGGGGAGGGTGACCCGGGCCGCGCCATTTATCTTCTCGAGCCCCTCGCTGATGCGGGAGACCACGGCCTGATCCACCACCACCGGCTTGAAGCGCGCATTGCTCAGCTTGAACTGCGCAGCCAAGAACTGATCATCACCGCCTTCGTCCGCCGGATTGAGGAAAGGAGCGATCGACAGCGGCCCGTCGTAGTGCGGGTTGCCCCAGCGGGTGTATTCCACCAGCATCTTCCGAAACCGGCCGAGATCTCCTGCTTGAGGATCCCAAGCCGAGATCTGCTTCTCCGCCTTTGTGACCAGCTTTTTGAGGAAATACTTTTGAAACAGCGCGTCGTGGGTCAGCTCCAGCCGATCGGCGATATCGTCGTCGAGACCGAAGGAGGTGGCTCCGCGAAACATCTTCTCTTTGTCCATGCGCTGCCGAATCGAGACGATGGCCCCCAAGGTCTCCCGCGCTTGCCTCTCGGTTTGCGCCGTCACCGTAGGAGCGTCTAGCAGGTCCTGGGCGCTCTGCAGGACCGCCGAGTACTCTTCGCGCCAGGTCGAGGTATCGGTGGCTTCGACCACCACGAGCCCGGTCACGAGCGCGAGCTGCACCAAAAAGGTCGCGGCTGCGGCCACCTTGATGATCTTTTGCTTGGTCACGACGCGCTGTGGGCGAAAGATGCTGCCGGCCTCCGCGAGCAGCTTCTTCAAGAACAAATCCCTGCAAAACCAGTTGTGGCTGTTTCCGAAGCTCTCGACCTCGTCGTCTTTGGCCATGAGCGTCGGCGCATCTTGGGCTTGCGTCATGGCCCCCACAGGGCCGCCGGGGCTCCCTCGAAGCTTGATAAAGGGGCCGCCAGTCAGGTAAAAACCGCGAAACGCCACCGGGTCGAGGAAGTGGTCCGGACCGAAGATCTCGGAGACGGCCTTTTTCGTCCGCTTGAGCAGCTCCTCGAACCTCAAGTTGAAGCCGTAGATCTTGTCCACCTGCTGCGGGCCGCGGTGCCGCGCCATGCTCCGGAGCATCAAAGATCGGATTTTCTCCTTTATGAGGGCTATCCCCGCGTCGAGCTGCCCGAGCTCGAGGGCCTCCCCCACCGGTCCGGGTT
>JAABTR010000850.1 GCA_011389755.1 Deltaproteobacteria bacterium
TATCTGGGGGTTGGTGTTTGGTGACTCGCTTTTCGAGATGGTCAGCGTCTTCGTGACGACGAGGGTGTCGCCTCCCCGGCACAATTTGCCCAAGGAAGGGACGGCTTCGGAGTCAAACAGGTCGTCGGGCACCGCGATGGTCCCGCCGGCGCAGCCGATGACGAACGCGGTCGCCTGGGTCGTCGTTTCGTCGCTGCCAAGGACATCCGCCGGCAGCGGGGGGATCTGGTAGGTGTCGCCGCCCTGGCCGATCTTCGAGATCTGGGGCGCGCTGAGCAGGCGGCATTCTTTTGTCAGCTTCTGGTCGGGCTCGAACAATCCGATGCAACCGAACCACAAGACCTCGATTTGCCGGCCTGCGCCTTCGGGATCGGCGAACAGAACGCGGAAGACGGCCCCCTCACCCGGTTGGACCTCCGGCGGATCCGCTTGAACGGCCAGGACGCGGAACTTCGTCACCTGGCTGACACTCTCGGTGTCGTCCTTGCAACCGGCGACCGCCAAAAGCGCCGCGAGGGTCAGGCGCGTGAGCGTTTTGAGATCCATGATACGTCAGCATATCACGAGGTTTGAGGGCGGACAAAACAACTCAGGTGGTTTCATCGGCGCCTGGCTTGGTCGAAGCCGTGCGCTCTCCTTTGGGTTCGCCTCTTTTGTTCGTGTGAACTTTCGGCTCATCGTGTCGCGGCTTCCATTTCCTGTCGAACCTGGGCGCGGCCGTGCTCAAAATGGTCAGATGACACGACGGCTGGCCGGGGCCTGAGCGGTCCACCCAGAAGTAGGAGCGTCTCTTGCGAACGTCCAGGTGAACGAACCCGGAGTTGGGGTAGAAACCGACGCCGACGTGCCCGAGCGCTCGAGCCTTGCGGGCCACCGCGGCCAGCGGAACGCCGGGGATGACGATGTCGGCCGCCTTGCCCTCGCAGTGGCGGCTCTCGAGCGTGGGTTCGCCGTTGGGCGCCCGATACCCGGAGATCAGGTTGACCTGACGCGCGTCCAGGGAGTCGGCGAGCTTGTAGATGAGCTTGACGAGCCTGGGATGGATGGGGCGGACGGCGCCGGTTTTTTTGTCGCGAAACGCGCGCTGGATCTTTTCGAGAGCCTCGGGGTCGAGGGTGCCGTCGGCCAGGAAGGGGAAAACGCGGATCCTCTCGCCGTGGTTGACGGCGTAGATGACCAGCTCGCGAAACCCATCTCGATAGCGAGGCCGGCGGATTCGGGGGACCTTGGACCAGCGCTGCATCATGCGCCGGTAGCGCAAAGAGGCGTGGGTGCGACACCCTCTTCGCTGCTTCCGCTTGACTTTTTGTTTTCTTTTAGCACGTTTGGCAGGTGTGGCCGTGGCCGGTTTCGCCGTGGAGTCAGGCGTTTTTGCGGAGGCGGCCGCCGGATGAGGCTGTGGGTCGAGCGGAGCCGAATGGGCTGCGGGGACCAGCAGCGGCAGCGCGAGCAAAGGGAAAAGGATCTGGGACAGTTTGAGCATCACAAAATACCGTTTACGATTATTGAAGCATTTGTACCGCATTTCAAACACTTGAGGGATACACTTGCGTTTTTTTGTCGTTGCGCGGAAGAATCAGTGAAGGAGCGCCTGCGATCCTTTGGCCCGCTGGCGGCCGTTGCGCCGAGCGGCGCGACCCTTCGTGGAGGAGTCGAAAGAGCGACTAGAGATGTCTAAACTGCACGCCAAGAAATACGTCACGGCGTTTTCGGGGACGGTTATCGCCGTCGTCTTCGCGCTCTTTGCGTTGGGTCTGAGCACCCTCGAGTCGTGGGTTCCCCAGTGGAAGCTCAAACCCGGCGCGGAGGCCCCGGTCACGGTCCGCCTGCCGGCGCGTTATTTTCGGATAACGATGTTGCGCAACGAGTTCCACTACCTCTCGACGGCCTCGTCGAACTGCCCTCACCTCGTGCCCCGGGGGGCCAAGCTCCAAAGGGGCCGGGAATGCACCGGGCTGGCGCTGGCCTACGAGAAAGCCCGCAGAGAGCTCGAACCTCAGAGGTTGGCCGGGAATTTCGCGTTTTACCTCATCGTGGGTGTGGTGTTGTCCAGCTTCATGCGGCAGCGGCGCATGGGGCGCGCTCGGCAGCTGCGAGCTCAAAACACCGTGTTTGCGCTGTTTATTCTCCTGATGGCGGTGAGCAAGGCGATCTTGTTGTTCACGTCGTTCTCGGCGGTGATCTTGCCCATCGCCACCGTGCCGGCGTTGGTGGCGTACTATTGTCGAAAACAGGTGGGGCTCCTCTCCGCGATAACCTCGGCTGTCTTGGTGTCGTCCCTCGTGAATTTCGACATCGAGCTGTTCATCATCTTCGCGATCTCCGGCACGGCCACCGTGGTGACGGTGCAGCAAAGGAGTCGCCGGGCCGTGCAGATCAAGGCGGGCGCCATGGCCGCCTGGGTGGCGGTGATCGCCACCGTGGTCACGACCCTC
>JAABTR010000851.1 GCA_011389755.1 Deltaproteobacteria bacterium
GCCGTCCGAACGGATCCATGCGCTCTCGAGGCCGCTGACCTTTTTTTCCGACTCGAGTTTCTTTTGAAACTTGGCGCGGTGCCCCGTGTTATTGGGGTCGTCGTCTTTCTCCCACCGATCGGACAGCTCCTCGAGAGAGTCGTATCCGAGTAGGGTGTGAGCGGCTTCGTTGGCCAGGACGATCTTTCCCTCCGGAGTCGTGCGGTAGATGCCGATGGGGGACTTTTCGAACAGGTCCTTGTAGTGGAAAGAAATCTTCCGGCTTTTTTTGAGATCTCGCTCGAGCTGGGCGATGCGTTTTTGCGCCGTTTCGAGCTGTGTCGCGTTATTTTCGGCCTCTGTCGTGCTCGAGGTGCCAGAGACGTCGGTCTTTGGCTTCTCCCCAAAAAAAGTACCAGGAGGCATGGACGGCTTGGCCTTCTGCGGCCGGATCGGTTTGAGAGCCCCGGTCGGCGTTCCCTGTGGCGGGGTTTGGGGGGGCGCTGCTTGGAGCGTCTCTCGCGTCCGACCGGTCGCAACCTGCGCAGCGCGGCCGGAGGTGTCCGGCTCGTCCGTAAGCGTCCGCTCGGCGTGGTCGTCGAGGCTCTTTCGGTCGTTCGTCTCTTTGTCCTCCATCATACCTGCGATCAATGAAACAGCGCCGGTCTTTTTGTCCGTGCTTGCCTTTTATCTAAGCATTTCTCTCCAGAGGCGTCGTGGCAAGGAGCGTGCTATGTTTTTCCTGATGAATGACGACGCGACATCGAAGGATATGATTCAGATGTGCACGAGAGCCCGGCCGGCTCGGTACACAGGAGACGGCAGCGGCCTTGAAGGCCGCTCGGAGAGGTCTCGAGACCGCGGGCTCTCACTTGGATCCCTAAAAGAATTGATCGGGAGGAGCTCCCGGGGATACATCGTAAATCTATGAAAAAAGCACACATCACTCGAGAAAATATCGATCTGTTCATCTTCGACCTGGACGGCACCCTCGTGGAGAGCCGCTCCGATATCTCCAAGGCCATCAACGAGGCCCTGGTGTCCGTGGGAGAGCCCAGAAGGCCGGTGTCGCAGATCCATCCGCTCATCGGCAAACCCCTCGATGAGATCTTTGAGATCCTTTTGCCACGGCAGCTGCGTCACCTGGTCGAAGAGGCCGCGGAGCGTTACCGCACGTACTATTTTGAAAACTGCGCCCGCGACTCCTATGTCTATCCCGGGGCGGTTCGTTGCCTCGAGGAGCTGGCGGACAAGCGCCTCGCCGTGGCAACCACGAAGAAGACCTTCCAGGCCAGGCGGGTTGTGCAGCTATTCGGGCTCGGCCCCTGCTTCGAGGTGGTGCAAGGCAGCGATGATATCGCCCACAAACCCGATCCGGCGGTCATAGAGCTCGTGCTGAAAAAAACCCAGGTGCCCCCGGATCGCGCGCTCATGATAGGAGACACCGTCATGGATATCCGCGCGGGGCGTGCCGCGGGCACATACACGTGCGCGGTGACTTATGGGATCGGCGTCGGAGAAGACCTCCAAGAGGCGAAGCCCGACATACTGCTGGAAGATCTGGGCCTTTTGACGCGCGTTTTGACGAACGATGGTCAAGACGACGCGTAACCTTTGATCTCTTCTTTCACAAGAGAAGCGCCGCCGCGGATGTCGCTCATCATCGATGCGGCCGCCGATAAATCGTTTCGCAAACACGCTTTTTCGAGCTCGATCACCTGAGCGCGTAGGCGCTGCGCGTCTACGGTGGCGCAGGAGCCGCCGAGCTGGTGCGCGAGGCCCGCTGCGGCGCTCAAGTCTTCTCGTGCGATCGCACTTTCGATGAGCGGGATTTTTTCGCCGAGGGTCTGCGCGAACATTTCGTAGAGCTGCTTGCATAGCTGCTCGTTGCCCCCCAGCCTTTCCAGCAGCGCCTTGGGTTCGAGAACGGGAAGTTGCTCAGACACTTCAATGACTCCTTTTAGGTGGGTGGTTTTTGCCGCAGCCTCGCCTCCGCGAGCGCCTTTTGTCGCGTGTTCGTCTTTTGTCGCTTTCGCCGGGGCCTTTTTCGACGCCGGGACCTCGAGGCGTCCGGTCAGCTGGAGGTCGATCTCCCGGGAGAGGTCGAGGTCGCCCAGCAGCTTGGCGGTCGAAACCCCGCGCGAACGGGGAGGGTTGGTAGCGGCGGTCGCTGCTTGACCGATGTCGATGGGGATAACAGCCGAAAAACGAGAGCCGAGCGCTTCTTCGCTCTCGACGGTCATGTGCCCACCCATCAGCTCTACGAGGCTTTTGGCGACTGTCAGGCCCAGTCCGGCGCCGCCGTACTGGCGGGTGGTGGACATGTCAGCTTGGTAGAATTTTTCGAACAGGTGAGGGCGCGCGCCCTCGGGGATGCCGATGCCGGTGTCCTCCACGACAAAGCGCAGTGAAGGGCGATCGGAGAGCTTATCTACCAGCGCGACGCAGACGGTC
>JAABTR010000852.1 GCA_011389755.1 Deltaproteobacteria bacterium
CCGTGTACCAAACCGACCGCGATGGGTTCGCCTGCTTTTCATATCAGTCAGTAAGCGCCACCGAGGCCGCGTGGTGGTTTGGACGCTACACGGCGATTGCCTGAGGGTTGTCATGACGATTCGAGAGATTTTTGAAAACGAGTTCGGACAGGAGTGCGAAGTGTGCGGCGCCGTTCGACGAGTGCCCGATGCCGACGTTTCTGTTGGAGTCGAGAGGGACGGCCAATTCGACACGAAAGTGGTGCAGCTCCCGAACTGTTCCAGCTGCGGCGCGCGAGAGTTCCTCATCCGATCGGCGGACAACGAGCCCGAGCATCCCTCGCCCGGCAGCTTTGGTCACCGCCACCGGCTCATGGTCGACGTACTCCACGGCAAGCTGGTGAAGGAAGGGAGGATCGCGGACAGGATCGACCCTCAAAAAGCCCAAGGCCAAGCGCGATCTTCCGAGGAGCTGGACAGGTGGTTCAAGGGGCGACTGCGCGCGCAACGCATGAAGGAGCAAGAGGGCGGAATCAGACCAGAACCTGAACCGGCGCAGCCGCCACAATAAGGGGGACCAAGATGGACTCGCACCGCATCATCATCGACGGCCGCCCGCTGCCCGGTCCCGAGGGCATTGACGTTCGTGACTTCTTCGATCCGGACGTGCATCGCTTCAAGGCCAAGGATCGCTCGGGCAGCCCCGTCACCGAGGTCATCGTCCACGAGACCGTGACCCGCAGCGTGGCGAGCACCCTCCGCGTGCTCGAGAAGCGCAAGCTAGGGGTGCATCTGATCATCAGCCCGGATGGCGCGGTCACCCAACATGGAGACTTGGCGTGCGACCGACTCGCCCACGCGGGCGGACACAACGCTCCCTCGGTGGGTATCGAAGTGGTCAATCCCTACTACCCCGAGTACCTCAAACCCAACCTGCCGTGGTCCACGGTGATCGAAGCGCCCTGGGCGCACAAGCGCTGGTACGTCCTGCCGACGCCCGAGCAAGCCGAGGCCACCTCGCTGCTCATTGCCTGGCTGACCTCGCCCGACGCCGAGGGGCTGTGCATCCCGAGGTACTGGGTCGGGCTCGCCAATGGCTCCCTGGCCATGGGTCGTGTCCCGAGACCGAAGCGAAAAAGGCCCGGCATCTACGCCCATCACTATTTCGGACACGCCGACGGGGCTTGGTTGGTGCTCTACGCATGGCTGCGCATTCACGCTGGTCTGGCGCCAATCGCCGCATACCGGGAAGCCAAAGCGCGCGCTGTCGGTGTCCGCCGCAGCATCGACCTCACCGACGTCGTCGAAGCCGGCCGTAGGGACGAAAAGGAGTAGTCGTCATGGAGCCTATCGGATTCGCCACCGTCGCGGAGTTTCTCAAGGCCACCGGTCCCTATGGATTGGTGGCCATCTTGGGCTGGGCCTTCTGGCGCATCAACGAAAAGAAGGACCGCGAGCTAAAGAGCCTCAGCCAGAAGGTGGTCTCCATGGCCGAAGCCCAGACCGCCGCCATCACCAAGGTCGAGGCCGCCCTGGTGGCGCTCAAGGAGGCCATCTCCAACCTCGCCAAGGGCGGCAGAAACGCCGCATGAACAGGAATGTCGCCTATTCCGGCGATGTCTTGGCGAGTTTAACCACCTGTAAATAAAGCACTTTTCTTTGCAGAAAGGCCTTGCTGTGTCGGCAAAAGGACGCCTGTATGTACTCACGATGCAACGCGCAGACAAAACAGCAAGGAGCCCGAAAATGAAGAAGATCATTGGAAAAGTCACGACCTACCACGGGGACGAGCACCGCTACATGAAGGGCTACAAGGTCCGGATCGTCGCGGTCCTGCACAACGCCGCCAAGCCCGACATCGACGTGGACGGCCCGGACTACGCCACCCTCAGCGACGACGACGACATCGCTCGCGCGGGCGGCGTCACCGCACACGACCGCATCGAGGTGCAGCCCTTCATCGAGAAGGAGGGGCGCTTCAGCTTCGTAACCAGCGACCCCAAGGCGGTGGACCTGGCGGCCTTCAAGCGGCTGCCCAGAAAGAACGACTGAGAACCCGCCCGGTGCTCCTCGCCGGGTGGTCCGGCGGGGACGCCGGGTCCGAGACAACGAGGAGGCACGTGATGAACAAGGAGATCAGAAAGCAAGTGAAGGCCCTGGAGAAGCTGAAGCTGGGCGAGCTGCAGGCGCGCTTCGCCGAGATCGTGGGCGAGGAGACCCGGGCGCCCAACCGCAAGTTCCTGATGCGGCGCATCACCGAGGCCCTGGAGGCGCAGGCCGCCGAGGAGCCCACGGCCGAGCCCGAGCCGGCCAAGAACACCGAGGAGCCCGCGCAGGAGACCGGGGCCCCCGAGGAGGAGGGCACGCCGCTGCGGGACCTCTCGGTGGAGGAGCTTCAGGCCATCTACCAGGAGAAGGTGGGACGATCCACGGGCAGCGC
>JAABTR010000169.1 GCA_011389755.1 Deltaproteobacteria bacterium
GGCCTGAGTATGAAGTAGCTGCGACAGCGGCCGCGTACATCGCAGGACACGAGGTTGACCGACCTCAGTATTGCCAGATGCTTCGAGACCGACGTCTGCTCTTCTTCGAGCCGCTCCACGAGTTGATTCACGATCTGGGGACCGCGCATCAGCTCCTCGATCAACCTCAGTCTGAGAGGATGGCTGAGCGCCCCGGCCAGACGGGAAACTTTGTCGATGCTGCGGCACTGTTCAGCCACGGGCGGTCTCCTGTTATATGACAGCATGAGCATGCGTCTTTTTTTGCTTTTGTGCATCCCCTGGTCCGATGTCAACCGACGTGCCGGTTGACGAAACCGCAAGAGCCTCAGTATCTTTACCTCCACTCAACAAAAAAAAGGATCGCGAAAGACACATATGCTCGCCACCATCGCAAGCTCCACCCCACCGACCTGGCAGGATTACGCCCTGACCTTCGGCCAGATGCTCGCAGCGCTCGCGGTGATGGCGGCCGCGGCCTGGGCGGTCGCCCATCTCGGACGAAAGAGGCTCCACGGACGCCGAAAACGCCGCATCAACCTCATCGATAAGATGCCCCTGGAGAGAGGCAGGAGCCTCTGGCTGGTGGAGCTCGACGGACAGCGCCTCCTTATCGGCTCGGCACACGGCTCGGTCCGCCTCGTGCGCGAGGTCCGCTCACCGAAGAGGGGCCAGGACGAAAAGGCGCCGATTCCGAGCCCTGGGCCCGAGCCTTCGGAGGCTCCATGACGGCGGCCATCTCCTTCGCGGCGGTCCACGGCGCGGCCGAGGCGCTTTCACCCCTTTCACACCTCGGGACGATTTTGATCCTGGCGCTCTTGCCCATCCTCGCCATCGCGGCCACCTCATTCATCAAGCTCTCATTGGTTCTCGCCATCATCCGCTCGGCGCTCGGAGCGCCAGGCGTCCCGCCCACCTCGGTGCTCACCGCCTTGGCCGCGGTGCTCACCTTCTTCGTCATGGCGCCCGTCGCACAAGAGATGCTGCTCAACCTGGAAAACGCACCGATCACGGCCGTCGAAGACCAGGATCCGTACGGTCTCGACGAAGCGCGCAGGATCTACCGGGCCGCCTCGCCGCCGCTCATCGATTTTTTGGATCGCAACACCCCAAAGGCCGAGCTGGACTTTTTTTTGGACCTGGCCCGGGAGCCACAATCCTCGGCCCGGGGCCTGCGCTTTTTGCTCCCGGCTTTTGCCGTGGGCGAGACTGTCGAAGCCTTCTTCATCGGTTTCTTGGTGTTCTTGCCGTTCTTGGTCGTCGACCTCATCGTCGCAAACACCTTGTTGGCCCTGGGGATGCACATGGTCTCCCCCCTGGCGTTGACCCTCCCGCTCAAGCTCTTGTTGTTCGTCGTGGTCGACGGCTGGCACCTGATCCTCTCCGGCCTCTTGTTCTCCTACGGCTAGCGAAACAATTCTCTTGCGAAAAGGATTTGCAGGCCCGGGCAGTTCGGTGGATATACATCTTGATGGCTCGCAAAGGTGAACGGTGCCTGTATGGATGAGCTGGAGATACTCGCAGTTGCTACGCTGACCCTCGTCTTACTGGGCGCATTCGAGGTCTTCAAACACAGACGCAACTTGTCTCGTATACCGATACGCATCCACGTGGCGGGCACCCGGGGCAAGTCCAGCGTCACGAGGCTGCTCGCCGCCGCGCTCAACGAAGCGGGCAAGCGCACGGCCGCGAAAACCACCGGGACCCTCGCGCGAATGATCCTCCCGGACGGACGAGAGGTCCCCATCTTTCGCCCCTCAGGGGCCAACATCATCGAGCAACTACGGGTCATATCCACCACCAACCGGATGAGATGCGACGCGATCGTCATCGAGTGCATGGCGCTCATCCCGGAGCTGCACTGGATCTCCGAATCGAAGATGGTCCGCGCCACCCATGGCGTCATCACCAACGCCCGCGCCGACCACCTGGAGGTGATGGGACCCCAGGAGACCGACGTCGCCCGCGCCCTCGCGGGGATCGTTCCTCCTAAGGCCAAGATGTTCACCGCGGAGCGGCAGCACCTCGACATCATCGAGCACGCTTGCAAGGATCGGGAAACCGAGCTCTTCGCCGTGACCGAAGCCGAGGTAGAGGCGATCGCGAAGGAGGACCTTTTGGGGTTCGCCTACACCGAGCACGCCGAGAACGTGGCCCTCGCCCTCAAGATCCTCGCCGATCTCGGGATCGATAGGCAGACCGCCCTTCGCGGCATGAAAAAGACGAGGCCCGACCCGGGCGCCCTGACCGAACACGAGGTGCACTTTTTCGGTCGCACGCTGTCCTTCATAAACGCGTTCGCGGCCAACGACCCCACCTCGACACAGCGGATATGGAACCTCAGCAAACAAAACCACCCCGAGATCGATAAGACGGTGGCGGTCTTCAATCTGCGCGCCGATCGCCCCCACCGAACGATCCAGCTGGTCCGCGAGACGAGTATCTTCTCGGACGCAGACGATGTCGTGCTCATGGGCAGCGGCGCCTACACCTTCGCCCGAGTCGCCGCCTCGGCCGGCATCGACGCTTCTCGAATCGTGTACGCGGAACAGGAGCGGATCGAGGACGTCTTCGAAAAAATCATCGGTGTCTGTAGCGACTCGCACACCCTCGTGGTCGGGATGGGCAACATCGGCGGCCAGGGGCTCGATCTCGTGCGCTATTTCAAGAACCGTTCACACCCTAGGGTTTCACAATGATTGAACTTTTGCCCGTCTCCATCGGAATAGGACTCGCCGTGGGGCTGCTCGTCACCGAGATCTTCGGCATCGCGTCGGGGGGGCTCATCGTCCCCGGCTACATCGCCCTTTACCTCATGCAACCCTGGGATCTTCTCTTGACCATCGGGATCGCTCTCATCGCGTTCGGCGTCGTACGCGTCTTGTCGACGTTTCTCATCATCTACGGCCGCCGGCGCACCGCCATCATGATCCTCATCGGCTATCTCCTCGGGATGCTGGTGCGGGGCTGGGCCGGCTACTTCCCCGGCGAATACGATGTCATCGGCTTTATCATCCCCGGCCTCATCGCCACGTGGATGGACCGACAGGGGCTGCTCGAGACGATGTCGGCCATGACCATCGTCTCGGTCATCGTCCGCCTGATCCTGATCCTCGCCGTGGGAACGGAGTTATCTGCGACATGAAGACGCTTTACTGGCGACCGCAAAAAATTTCCCGCAAGGTCTTGCTCATCGTGGCGCTCATCTCCGCGGCCGGCATCTTGTCGGTGGAGATGTTCCGAGTCAAGGAGCAGCAGGAGTACTACAAGGAGAAGGTCCAAGCCGCCCGTTTGGCGAGACGCGCGTTCGAGGTCATCAAGGAGGAGAGGCTGCGCCGGGGCATCAGCATCGAGCCCGAGGCAGACCCATCCTTGTCGGGTCTCATCGGGGCGCTGCTGACCGAGACGACCACCAACCCAGGTCATCTGCCGGCCAAACAGACCACCATCAACCCGAACTTCTCGGCGCTCATCGTCCACTATCTCAAAAGAATCGGCGCCGAGCCGGGCGACACCGTGGCCGTGGGCCTGTCCGGCTCGTTTCCAGCCATGAACATCGCCGTCCTGACCGCGCTGGAGACCCTCAAGCTGCAACCCATCGTGATCTCCTCGGTGGGAGCGTCCCAGTGGGGCGCCAACCTTCCGCAGTTTCTGTGGCCGGATATGGAGCACACCCTCTACGACCAGAGGATCATCAGCTTCCGATCGGTGGCCGCTTCCTTGGGCGGCATCGAAGACCGGGCGCTGGGTCTCTCCAACCGAGGCCGCCAGCTCATCGAAGGCGCCATCACGCGGCACAATCTGCGATTCATTCAAGAACCGACCGCGGACGAGAGCCTCGAGCGGCGCATGGCGATCTACCGGGAGCACGCCGCCGGCTCCGAGGTCAAAGCCTACGTCAACGTGGGCGGCGGCACGGCCTCGGTGGGCACCAAGGTGGGCAAGCGCCTCTTCCGCCCGGGGCTCAACCGTTTCCCTCCGCCCGGATCCTCCATGATAGACTCTGTGATGACCCGCTTCTCGGTGGTCGGGGTGCCTGTGATTCACATGACCAAGATAGACACCATCGCCGAGAGGTACGGCCTGCCCCTCCAGCCGGTGCTCACCCCAGCGGTGGGCGAGGGAAAGATCTTCGTGCGAGAAGAGTACAACACCTACCTCGCAGGCGGACTGCTGGCGACCATCCTCCTGCTCTTGTGGGTGCTCATCCGCCTCGACTGGGGTTACCGGGTCTTCTCGGCCGGGCGCAGGCCGCCCCAGGCCTCCCACCCCGAGCCCATGGTTTGAGCTCGCGCCGCACACACCCACCGGGAGCTAGCAAAACGCCGCTTCGAGCGCCTTGGCCACAGCCGCGGTTTTTTCACCATAGGAAATCCACTCCTCGCGGCTAAGCTCCAGCTGGATCCATGGAATCCCCCCGGGGCGTCTCTGGGTGATGTAGCCGCCCTTGAACGGAGTGTTCGTCGCCACTTCGACCCCGAAGCTCTCGGACAGCGCCGAGGCGAACACGTCGAACAGCTCCTGGGGGCAGCTCGCCCCATCTCGGTGGCTCAGACAGATCCGCGGACGCCGGCTGCCCGGGTCGGGGCCCACGGGAGGGCCGAGCGCCGCCATGGTGTGGCAATCGACCCCCGCGATCGCTGTCGCCGCGCCGACATCGAGGCGCTCGTGGTAGGGGGCGTGGTATTTCTCTATCAGCGCTCCGGTCAAGAGCGGCGCCAAGGGCGACTCGTAGATCGGGACACCCCAGCAGGTGTGCGTCTTGATGACACCGTCCCGGCCGAGGTCGCTCGGCGGACGACCCACATCCACGAAGGCCCGTGCCGTCCGCGTGGAGAGGAACCCCCGAACCAGCCCCTCGAGGGGGCCGTAGATCTCAGCGGCACCGACGTCGCCGTCGGCCGCGATCTCTTGAGCTGTCAAGAGATTCACCTCCCTGAGCTCATCGGGGATCTCGAGCCCGGCGTGGGGCACGCTCACGATAATCGGGACTTTGGTCATTGCCTGCCCCCAGAGGCGCTGCCGTCCCGCCTCGGGTCGGCGACGCCGATGACGGTCTTGTCCTCCCGCGCGACCAGCTGAATGCACCC
>JAABTR010000170.1 GCA_011389755.1 Deltaproteobacteria bacterium
GCTGAATGCACCCGAGATAAAAGGAGAGCGCCTCGCGCACATCCACCACGAATCCCCGCTGCTCGAGCGCCGCCGGGATATCGTCGCGCATCCAAGACGCCTCGAGTGACACGCGCCCCGCGGCAGAGCAGTGCATCCGCGGCGCCAAGACAGCCTCGAAAGGGCTCTGGGTGCGCATCCTCAAGATGACCTGCAATACAGCCGAGGTGATGCGCTCGGAACCCGGCGAGCCGATGACCAGAAAGGGGCGCCTGCCCCGAAAGACGATCGTGGGCGCCACGCTCGCCCAGGGGACCCCATTGGGTCTCAAGTAGTACGGGTGGGTGAAATCCCGGTACTCGAAGGCCGACATATAGTTGTTGTAGATAAATCCCAGGCGCGGGCTCATGGCGAACGAGCCGAAGACCCGTTCGATCGACTGGGTGACACCCACCATGTTCCCCCACTTATCGATCACCGACAGGTGCGTGGTCTCGCCCCGCATGGGATCTTCGACGCTCGAGCCCCGACCGTCCGTAGGCCCCAGCGGTGCAGGGGGCTTAGCGGGTTTTATCCGCGCCCGGATCTGTTTCGCCACCGTCTTGCCGTACTCCTCGGAGACCACCTTGCGGTCGTCGACCTGAGGGTAGAAATTGGGATCGAAGGGCCGGTCTCTGCGATCCAGCTCAGCGCGCCTGATGGTCTCGGCCAGAAGAACCGCGCCTTGAGGCGTGTCGGGGTTTCGCGACTTTTGCGAAAAGTTGCTCAGAATGTGGAGCATCTGAACAAGGGTGCGGCCGGCCCCGGGCGGGGGAAAGGTCAGCACCCTCAGGTCCTCGAACCGGCAGCTGATCGGGCGCCTCTCGATAGGACGCGGGACGTGTCCCAGGTCATCACGCCTAATGAGGCCTCCCCCGTCGATCATGTCGCGCTCTATCTCCGAGGCGATATCGCCGAGGTAGAAGTCGTCGATCCCCACCTCGGCGATCCGGCGGAGGGTCTCGGCCAAGGCCGGCTGGACGAGGACGCCGCCTTCGTCGGGGACGCGTCCGTCTCGGAGAAAGACTTTGCCCGAGGGCCACTCGAGCAAGTGCGCTTGCTCCCTCGCGATGAGCCTGCGCTGAAGCGCGCTGATGGGAAACCCCGCCGCGGCGAGACGGATGGCCGGCTCGAGCAGCCGAGACAGGGGCAGCGTTCCGTGGGTCCGTGACAAATAGTCCATGACAGCCGGCGTGCTGGGCACTGTGGTGGCGCGGTGTCCCCTTACCTTCTCGGCTTTTGTGGTAAACGCCTCGTTGACCGCCCGGCTGGGCGCGCGGGACGAGCCGTCGAGCGCCACCGTCTTTCGGTGCTCGGGGCGATGAAAAATCACCATGGTCTGGCCCCCCAAGCCGCAGGCCTGGGGCTCGCAGACACACAGGGCCAAAGCCGCGGCCGCCGCAGCGTCGAAGGCGTTTCCGCCTTCGTCCAACATCTCGACGCCAGCGCGTGTCGCGAGGTAATGCGCCGTCGAGACCACGCCGCCCTTGGACGCCGCCACCCGCTGCGGCTCGTGATGCTCTGTCTTCATCTCTTGAGCTCCTCGTTCACCCGCGCCAAGAACCCGGCGAGGACCAGAGTCCTTTGGACCAAGCTGATGCGCTGCAGACTCTCGCTCGGCGTATGAAGATCGGAGGCAAACGGCCCGAGGCCGCACACGACGGGGACGGACTGGGGGACGAGCCCCGCCACCGACGGGGTGACCGAGGTATCACTGGACATCAAAATGTCCCACTTCGCGGCCGTCTCCACGAGGTCTCTCGCCAGCTTTTTGTTGGCCGCGCGCTCGGGCATGGGTGGGCGATCGGCAAAGGACGCCAGCTCCCAGCGCACGCCTGAGCCGCTCCCCAAGATCTCCCGAATCTGCTCCTCGGTCTTTTCGGCCACACGGACCGAAGGATAGGAGACCACCAGCTCAGCGATCACCGCGTGGGGCAACAAGGTGGGGAAGTTTTGGCTGTGAATGTTCGTGACCCCCACCGCGATGCGGGCTTTTTTGTCCGACAACGCCCCGAGCAGCGGCAGTTTGTTGCAGACCCAGGTCAAGACGTCGGGCTTCCGGCTCACCTTGCCCAGCTTTTTCGAGTCGCCTTCGGCGCGGAAGCGATAGCGCCGCTGCCCCCTGCGACCGACGATCAGCTGGTCAGCGGTCGCGCTGGGCCGCAAAACCAGCACCTGTCCGGCGCGAGCCGCGTGCTCGGCGATGAAGTCAGCGGAGTGGCGACAGTCGACTCCGTCGTCACCGAAGACGAGCCAGCCCAAGGGAAATTTCTTGAGCGGTGTGACGGTCTTCAAGGCGCGCAGGGCGAACTCGCCACACACCAGCGGAGCCCGGGAGATCCCGATCCCCTCTCCGGACAAGCGCTCCGGTTCTCTGCGAAACCCCTGCCCGGTCCGCTCGGGCTCGATGGGGACGTCGAGCTGGGCGAGGAGCAGGGTCCCACCCTCCATACCGGCCTCGGTCTCCCAGAGCCCCGCGAGCTTCGCAGCGTCCCAGTGGGTGCGCGCGAGCCCCATATCTTTCATGCGACCATCGAACGTATCGAAAGCCCTCGTGATGCCGATGGGATCGTTGGTCCGGCTCCCCACGCTCACCCAGGACTTGACGCGACCTTCCATCCTCTCACGGCGTTCTGTGACGAATGAGAAGATGCTGTCCGCCTTGTCGCGCTTCTCGAGCGTCAACTCCGGAGGTTTCGGCGTCCCAAAATACCTCGCCGAAGCGACCTCCACCAGGCGGTTCACCAGCCCCGTAAAATCGAGCCCCGCGGTCGCGGCCGCCATCGTGTACGAGCCGTGCTCACCCAGGCTCGGCAGGCTGTTGATCTCAAGGATGTACAGCCGACCTTCACCGTCGAGACGCATGTCGACCCGCGCGCAGTCGGCACACCCGAGGGTCTTGAAGGCTTTCAACGCGATGCGCCGCGCCTCCTGGGCCACGGCGGGGGAAAGATCGGCCGGACAGCTAAAGCGTATCTCCCGGCCGGACTTGCGGCGCTTGTCCTCGAGGGTGTAAATGGCCGGCCCCTCGTCGAAGTGCACCTCGGCCGGCTCAAAGGCCTCCACCGGGTTGTTGCCCAAGAGCCCCACGTTGATCTCTCGGCCGTCGATAAACTCCTCCGCGAGCACCTCTTGACCGAACTGCTCGAAGATCACCTCGGCCGCGGCCCTCAGCTCGTCGGGATCCTCGACCACGCGCAAGCCGAAAGAGGTCGACTCGTTGCGGGGTTTGACGATGAGAGGAAAGGGCAGATCGGGCGTCTCGAAATCCCTGTCCGACAACAGGGCGAAATCCGGGGTGGGCAGATCGTGCTGTTTAAAAAGCATCTTCGCGACGACTTTGTCCAAGGACAAAGAGTGGGCAAGCGGTCCCGACCCCACATAGGGCACCCCCAGCATCTCCAAGATGCCCGGGACATGTGTGTAGCGGGCCTGCCCCTGGATTCCGTACGACAAATTGAAGACCATGCCCGGACGCTCTCCCTTGACGACACGA
>JAABTR010000171.1 GCA_011389755.1 Deltaproteobacteria bacterium
TGAAGATACTCGGACGGCCTGGGCCGCGGCCCGGGCCTAAATGGCTAGAGCTCCTTGAGGCCGAGCACATTGTCGACCTTGATGTACCTGCGTCCACTGCGCCAGGTGACGAGTCCGGTGACACATACGCTACGCTTGAGATACTCGATCATGTCGACGCCGCCGGGGTTGTCGTCGATATAAAACACCTCATCCGCGTTGTTGATGACACACACGCCGCACACCCTGTCGAGGGAGTCCCACGCCACGGGCGAGACGATCCCGCGTATCGTCATGGTTTTTGGTTCGTACTGCTGCATCGATCCTCCAAGTGAACGCGCGACCCGTTTCGGGGGTAACTTGAGCGTCTAATAATCGTCATCTTGTAGCTTCGAGACTTTTTGAGGCCCGAAACCTCCAGCCGCCGCCTTCGAATTCCACACAAGGTCCGTTCAACCACGGACGTCGGCAACGGAATCATACAGCTCGACGCGCCGCACTTCGACGACAAAATCGCTTCGACCGGCAACAAAATGCACCACGGGCCTTTTTGAAGCTCAAGACCCCCACGCCCTGCCCGCTCGCTGGTGACCGCAAAGGCCCTTGTCCTCGTATCAGCTCCGCGTCTCGATATGCGTCACCTCCAGGTGCGGCAAGCCGTGCCGGTGGGAGAGCCGACCGGTCGCCCGCACCCGCTTACGCACGAACGGCATGAGGTCGACTAGGTCCGTCCCCGGGACGACAAACCAGACCTCGGCTCCATCGCCTCTAATGCACAAAGAGGACAGAAGTCCCGTGTCGTCCCAGCCTCCCGGCGTGACGATCCCCGTGACCGTTTTGGATGCCGCGCTCAGAGTCGCTGTCTTCCAAACCTTCATGAGCTCCCCCTGTCACGTTTTGCCTTGAGCCTCCTTGGGCGGGCTCAAGGGGATGATCGTTTCGAGACTTTCCATCAGCTTCCAAAAAAGCTTTTTTACTCTCTTTCTCTTCTCTAGGTCCTTGAGCCTCGTGGCCAGCACCACGGTCATATCGCGGCGATAGTCGATGTATCCCTTGAATCCAGCGGTGCCGAAGTGTCGAACGACCTGAGGCCGTCCTGTCTTCGCGTCGAATTGCGACAGCCACACCCCCAGGCCGTATTCGTCTTTTTCGTGACTGCCCGGCTCTGTCAAGCAGCCGAGCTCCATGCCCAAGGTGTGACTTCGCGTCATCTCCTCGACCGCTTCAAAGGACAACACGCGCCTCCCCGACACGGCGATGCCGCCTGTCCTGACCATCTCGAGGAAGGCCGCGAAGTCCTCGACGGTCGATTCTCCACCGTCGGGAACAAAACGCTGCGCGTTCGTAAAGCGGGTGTGGGACATCCCACAGGGACCCCCCAGCCGCTGTTGAAAGAGATCGTCCCACGGTTTTTGGGTCACAACCTCCAGCAGCCGCTGCACGACCCGAAAAGACAAGTTGCTATAGCAAAACCGCTTCCCAGGGGGGCTCTCCATGCGGGCCCTGCGAGCGACTTGCAGCACAATCCCATCGAGGTCCTTGGATCGACTTCGCCTGCCTCGAGCCTTTTCGTGACGCCCCTCGACCGGCAAAGGCTCAGCGCCTTTGCGGATGAGCTCCCGGGGCAATCCGCTGGCGTGGGACATCAACATGCGCAAGGTGATGGCTTCTTTGTCCCTGCGAAACTCGGGCAGGTGGTAGGAGACCGGATCATCGAGAGACAGATCTTGGCTGTCTACGAGGGTCATCGCCGCGGCGGCCGTCAACCACTTGGAACAAGAAGCCAGGGGGAAGGGCGTTCTTGTGTCCCCACCGCGGCTGTATGTGAACACCTGCTCCCCCTTGTGGTTGACCAAAAGCACGATCGGCGAGGCGACCTTTGCCATCTTGTCCAATATGGCAGTGACCTGCGCAAAGTCGATAGGGCGAAAAACGGCGTAGTCCGGTATGACGTCACCTTCGGAGAGGGACTCATCTTGTTCGGACGACTCGGGCATGAGCGAATCCGCCGCGTGGTCCAGGGCGAAGTGGGGCGTCCAGGCTGAAGAAGCGAGCCGGGTGGGCGCAACAAAGATGGCCGCGACCGACACCGCCATGAGTACGCGAAACGTTGTGTGTCGCCTCAACGAAGTCCTTCTTATTCGATGCCCGGCTTGCGATCCGAGCGACCTCGGTAGTCTTTTAGTATTTCATCGAAACCGCGGTTCAACATCACTTTTTATCGCAAAAAAACAACGACCGGCGCCGCCGAAACAACGGGGCTGTCGGATTCACTGCATTTTCTCAATAATCGGGGAATAACGGTGAGGAAATTTGCGCGTCGGATTCTTAATGGTTTTATATATGAGCGTTATTAGACGAGGAGACCATGGATGCCCGCGAGGCCGGCGCCGTCGCGGCGTGCCATCGAGCTCGACCCGTTCCTTTTGATGAGAGGCTGTATATGACTGACGACGAC
>JAABTR010000172.1 GCA_011389755.1 Deltaproteobacteria bacterium
AGGCCGGCGCCGTCGCGGCGTGCCATCGAGCTCGACCCGTTCCTTTTGATGAGAGGCTGTATATGACTGACGACGACAAAACGATTCTTCTCGATGAGCACGGAAATCCGGTGGCAAAACCCAGCAGTGACGACAAAGCCCTAATCAATATGTCCTCCGAAAGGCCAGGCAGCGTCATCATCGTCGCGCTCGACGAACACGTGCTGTTTCCCGGGATGACGATCCCCATGGTGCTGGGGCAGAGCAAGACGCGCGAGACCCTCGAGTTCGCGCTCGCCCAAGGCCCCTTTATCGCGTTGGTGCCCCGAATCGAGACCCTGGGCGAAGACGAATACTCAGACCGCACACCCAGGCCCGACGAGGTCATCAAGACCGGTGTCTTGGCCCGTGTGCTCAAGATGCTCAACCTCCCCGACGGCAACCGATCCGCGGTGGTCGAGTGCGTGGCGCGATGCCGCATCCTGCGCTACCTCCGGACCGAGCCCTTCCTCATCGCCCGGGCGGACTATCCGCCGGACACCTACGATGACACCGTGGAGAACAAGGCCATGTGGCGCGCTTCTCGGGTGTCGTTGCAGGAGCTGTTCAAGGAGATCCCCGGCCTCCCCGAAGGTTTCAACGTGGCCGCGGCCAACCTCGAGGGCCCCGCGCAGCTCACCGATTTCGTCGCGGCGCACATCGATCTTCCGAGACAGGACCGCCTCGCCCTGCTCGAAGAGACCCGTGTAGAGAAGCGGCTCGAGGTCGTCGCCGAGGCGCTGACGCGAGAGCTGGAGCTCGCCCGGCTGGCCGGTCGCATCCGAGAAGACATCCGCGCGAAGGTCGAAAAAACACAAAGAGAATACTATCTGCGCGAGCAACTCAAGGCGATCCGCCGGGAGCTGGGCGAAGAGGTCGACCAAAAAGAACTCTTGTCCAAGGAGCTCGAGGAAAAGATCGATCTGGAGGGGCTGCCCGAAGAGGTGGCCGAGCGAGCCCACAAGGAGCTCAAGAGGCTCGAGGTGCTCAGCCCGGAGTCTCCCGAATACAACGTCATCAATACCTATCTGGACTGGATTGTCTCTCTGCCCTGGAGCCAAGAGACCCACGACTCCGAGGATCTCAAAGCGGCCCAGACCATCCTCGACGAGGACCACTACGGGCTCGAAGAGGTCAAGAGCCGCATCGTCGAGTTCTTGGCCGTGCGCAAGCTCAAGCCCGATCAAAAAGGCGCGATCTTGTGCTTCGCGGGGCCTCCAGGCGTCGGCAAGACGAGCCTCGGGCAGTCGATCGCCCGCTGCCTGGACCGAAAGTTCTTCCGGTTCAGCTTGGGCGGCATGCGAGACGAAGCGGAAATCAAAGGGCACCGGCGAACCTACATCGGCGCCATGCCGGGCAAGATCCTCCAGGGGCTCAAGCAGGTCGGGGTGCGCAACCCAGTCTTCATGCTCGATGAGATCGACAAACTGGGGAGCGACTGGCGCGGCGATCCTTCGAGCGCCATGCTCGAGGTCTTGGACCCGGCACAAAACGTCGCGTTCCTCGACCACTACCTCGACATCCCGTTCGACCTGTCGCACGTGATGTTCATCTGCACCGCCAACGTCAAAGCCAACATCCCCCGGCCGCTGCTCGACCGGATGGAGGTCATCGACCTGCCGGGGTACATCCTCGATGAGAAGGTGGCCATCGCCGACAAGTACCTGGTCCGCAGGCAACGGGAGGCCCACGGACTCGAGCAGAGGCAGCTCAAGATCAGCAAGAGCTCCCTGCCCAAGATCGTCGAGGGCTGGACCGCCGAGTCCGGGGTGCGCAACCTGGAGAGAGCCATCGGCCGCATCTCCCGGAAGGTCGCCGCCAAGATCGCCTCGGGGGACCTCGAGTCCGAGCGCGTCACGCCCAACAAGCTGGACGAATACCTGGGCAAGAAGATAACCTACAAAGAGACCCTGACCCGCTCTCCCCGGGTCGGCACCGCGGTCGGGCTAGCGTGGACGCCCGTGGGCGGCGACATCCTGAACATCGAGACCACCCGCATGCCCGGCAAGGGCATCTTTCGCGTCACCGGCCAGCTCGGCGAGGTGATGAAGGAGTCGGTGGATATCGCGACCTCCTACATCCGCCACAACCACAAGCGCTTCGAAGTGGACCCCAACATCTTCAACAAAGAAGATCTGCACGTTCATTTCCCCGCCGGTGCCGTGCCCAAGGACGGCCCCTCGGCGGGTGTGACCATCACCACGGCGCTCATCTCGTTGCTCTCCGGAGACAAGGGGCTCAAACCCAACCCGCGCATCGCCATGACCGGCGAGATGACGCTTGGAGGAGAGGTATTGCCCGTAGGCGGCATCCGAGAGAAGGTCCTCGCAGCCCAGCGGGCAGGAGTGACCACCGTCATCATCCCCGAGAAGAACACCCGAGACATCGCGGAGATCCCCCCGCACAACATCAAGGGCATGGAGTTCGTTTTTGCCAAGCGCTACGACGATGTCTTCAAAGTCGCCCTCGGCACCGAAGGGACAGTGGCCGCGCAAGCCTCGAAGCGCAGGTCGACGAAAAAAAAGACCGCCTCCAAGAAGGCCGAATCAAAAGAGACGAGCGCGAAAAAACCGGCGGCCAAGGAACGCAAATCACGCTGAGCCCCGAAGGCCTCGCGCGGCTTTTATTCGGCCGCCTCTTTGTCGTCCCACGGCTCGGCTTCTTCGATGATGAAATTGGGAATCATGTCCTCAACCTTAAAGAGCAAAGCGCACGAGCGGCAACCGAAACCATCCGGCTCATGGGTCTGCTCGAGCTCTCCTTTGCACTTGGGACACGCGAGAATTCGAACGGTCTCAGCACTTAATGCCATATCTCCTCCTTGTTTAATCTTCGATTCGATTTACAAAACTACTAACATTTGACAAAGGTTGTCTGGAAAAAAAACGCGGCAACGTGTAAAGTTCGCGGCAATTTCAAAAGGTTTACAAAACTCTAAGGACACAGGAGATCAAGACGATGGCAAGCAAGCTGGTGTACACATTCGGCAAGGGCAAGGCGGATGGCGATGCCCATATGAAAGACCTCCTGGGTGGAAAAGGTGCCAACCTTGCCGAGATGGTAAAGATCGGCATACCCGTGCCCCCTGGTTTCACCATCACAACCGAGGTCTGCAACAAGTTCTTCCAGGCAGGCGCACAGTGGCCCAAAGGACTGGACAAGCAAATCGGGTCCGCGCTGGACAAGGTCAGCAAGATGAGCGGAAAGTCCTTCGGCGATCCCGAAAACCCGCTGCTCGTCTCGGTCCGCTCGGGCGCCCCTGCATCCATGCCGGGAATGATGGACACCATCTTGAACCTGGGCATCAACGACAAAGTCGCCAAGGGGATGGTCAAGCTGTTCAAGGACGAGCGATTCGTCTACGACGCTTATCGCCGCTTCGTGATGATGTACTCCGACGTGGTGCTCGGCGTTCATCGCCACAAATTCGAGATCCTCGTCGAAGATGCAAAAAAGAAGCTCGAAATTGAGCACGACCACGAGCTGCCCGCATCGGAACTGAAAGACATCGTCAAGAA
Organism: Deltaproteobacteria bacterium; assembly: GCA_011389755.1. Taxonomy (GTDB): domain Bacteria; phylum Myxococcota_A; class Polyangia; order JAAYKL01; family JAAYKL01; genus JAABTR01. The sequence continues at coordinate 3,537 of JAABTR010000172.1, forward strand.
ATCGAAACAGATCGTCAAACGCGCGAAGATCAAATTCCCCGAAGACCCCATGGAGCAGCTCTGGGGAGCCATCGGCGCGGTCTTCTCGTCCTGGAACAATCCTCGGGCGGTCACCTACCGTCAGCTCAACAATATCCCGGCCCACTGGGGCACGGCCGTGAACGTGCAGACCATGGTCTTCGGCAACATGGGCGAAAACTGCGGAACCGGCGTCGCCTTCACCCGTGACCCGGCCATCGGCGACAACGTCTTTTTCGGCGAATGGCTGCGCAATGCCCAGGGCGAAGACGTGGTGGCCGGCATCCGGACGCCCCACGGCCTCTCCAAAGAGCGCGGAAACGAAGAATCCTTAGAGCTCGTCTTTCCAGAAGCCTACAAAGAGCTCGTCGGAATCCAAAAGAAGCTCGAGAAGCACTATCGGGACATGCAGGATCTCGAGTTCACGATCGAAAACGGCCACCTGTGGCTTCTCCAGACGCGCAACGGAAAACGCACCGGTTTCGCCGCGGTGAAAATGGCCATCGACATGCTCGAAGAGGGCCTCATCAGCGAAAGAGAAGCCCTGATGCGCGTCCAGCCCGAGCACCTCAACCACCTGCTGCGCCCCATCTTCGAGCCCAAGGCCGCGAAGGACGCCAAGGAGCTGGCCGCCGGTTTGCCCGCGGGCCCCGGCGCCGCCACCGGGCGCATCGCCTTGTCAGCCGAGAACGCGATGGAGATGGCCAAGCAGGGACCGGTTCTGCTCGTCAGGCACGAGACATCCCCCGAAGACATCGCCGGCATGAACGCGGCCGACGGTATCCTCACCGCCCGCGGCGGGATGACCAGCCACGCCGCCCTCGTCGCGCGCCAGATGGGCAAGGTCTGCATCGCCGGATGCTCAGGCGCAGTGATCGACTACGCCGCCAAGACCGTGACCTTTGGCGACACCGTCTTGAAAGAAGGCGACTACCTGTCCATCGACGGCAGCCTGGGTCATGTCTTGGAAGGCCAGATCCCCACGGTCCCGTCCGAGGTGGTTCAGGTGCTCATCGAAAAAACCCTGAAGCCAAGCCGGTCTTCCGTGTTCCACACCTACGACCTTCTCATGAAGCTCGCCGACAAGTTCCGCAAGCTCGGCGTGCGCACCAACGCGGACCAACCGGACCAAGCCGCCAACGCGGTGCAGTTCGGGGCTCAGGGCATCGGTCTTTGCCGCACGGAGCACATGTTCTTCGGCGAAGGCAAGATAGGCCCCATGCGCAAGATGATCCTGGCCGAAGACGAGACCTCCCGCCGCAAGGCGCTGTCCCAACTGCTGCCGATTCAGCGCAAGGACTTCGCGGGCATCTTCAAGGCCATGGCCGGTCGCCCCGTGACCATCCGGACCCTCGATCCGCCGCTGCATGAGTTCTTGCCGCATGAAGACAAAGAGATCAAAGAGCTGGCCGACGACATGGGCCTTTCCGCGGATGTCGTCCGCAGAAAAATCGCCTCGCTTCACGAGTTCAACCCCATGCTCGGCCACCGGGGCTGCCGGCTCGGGATCAGCTATCCCGAGATCACTGAGATGCAGGCGCGCGCCATCTTCGAGGCCGCCTTGCAGGTCAAGAAAAAAGGTTTCGAGGTGCTCCCCGAGATCATGATCCCTCTGGTGGGCAACGTAGAAGAGCTGCGGCTCCAGACCCAGATCGTCAGGGAGACCGCCGAGGCGGTCTTCGCCAACAAGAAAGACCGGGTGGACTACCTGGTCGGCACGATGATCGAGATCCCCAGAGCCGCGCTGACCGCCGACCAGATCGGCGAGATCGCCGAGTTCTTCTCGTTTGGGACCAATGATCTGACCCAGACGACCCTGGGCATGTCCCGCGACGACTCGGGCGGTTTCCTCGATCTCTACAAAGAGCTGAGCATCTACAAAGAGAACCCCTTCGAGTCTCTCGACCAACAAGGTGTCGGCCAGCTCGTAACGATGGGCGCCGAAAAAGGACGCCTCGCGCGCAAAGGCATCAAGCTCGGCATCTGCGGTGAGCACGGCGGCGATCCCGCCTCCATCGAGTTTTGTCACCGCGCGGGCCTCAACTACGTGTCCTGCTCTCCGTTCCGCGTCCCCATAGCCAAGCTCGCCGCAGCGCAGGCCGCTCTGGTCAACGAGCCGGCCAAAGCAAAGGGGCGC
>JAABTR010000853.1 GCA_011389755.1 Deltaproteobacteria bacterium
ACCGGGATGGTGTTGTAGCCGGTCTGGCGATCCGCCGAGATGTCTTTGTGGTAGCCCAAAAGCACGAAGATGGCGTAGCTGAAGAAGGCGCTGACCATGGCTCCCCACAAGACGGGGTTTTGGATCATCTCGACCAGCGTGCCACCTCCGCACAAGGCGCCGATGACCGGCAAGAGCGCGACGATCCACGAGTTCCACGCCGGCCCGGACCACCACATCCGCTTGAACGGCGTGTAGGTGGCCAGCCCGATGATCCCCAAAACGCTGGGGATGGCGGTCCAGGGGTTCAAAAGGAGGAAGACCGCGCCGCAAATGGCGAGCCCCAGCAAGCTGACGATAAAGACATCCCGGCCGCGGACGATCCCTTGAGTCAAGGGGCGGTAGGGCGAGGAGATCGCGTCGGTGTCGGTCTGAAAGACGTCGGTGAGGGCTTGGCCCAGCCCGTAGGTGAAAAAGAACGCCGCGAACGCCGCGATAAACGCGGGCCAGCTCACCTGTTGGGCGATCGAAAGACCCACGAGGCCGGTCACGCCGGACAAAAACAGAAGGTAGGGGCGCAGGGTGATGCCGTAGGATCTCCAAAATGCCAAGGAAAGCAGTGGATAAGGGGTCGAAGTCATTTTTTTTGCCTCTTTTATTGTAAGCGCGCGGCGCGCCGACCGATCTCGACGATCTCCTCGCGGCTGCGCCCGAGGATGCCGTGGGCGCGCCCGACTTTCTCCAAAACGTCGATGGTGCGATCCATGTCTTCTTGGGTGTGGCGGGCGTTGACGCTCAACCGAAGGACCGCCTCGTTCGGCGGCACGGCCGGATAGTCCACGTTTCCGCACTTGATGCCGCTATCGAAGAGCGCGGCGCTCATTGACGCGAGCATCTGTGTGGTGCCGACAAACGCCGTCAAGATAGGGCTGTGAGCCCCGGACGCGATGAGCCCGATCTCCGACATGCGCGGCGCCAGGGCTTCGACGTTTTCCCAGAGCCGCTCTCGGTGCTCGGGCTCTTCGGTGACGAGACGAAACGCCTCTTGGATCCCGGCGCACAGGTGGGCGGGCAGCGCCGCTGTAAAGAGTGAGGAGCGGGCGTAGAACCGAAGGTAGTCGATGAGGCTCTTGTCGCCGCAGACGTATCCGCCGACAGTGCCGGGGACCTTGGAGAAGGTGCCCATGAGGATGTCGACGCACCCCTCCATGCCGTAGAGCTCCTCGAGGCCCCTCCCGGTCTCGCCGAAGACGCCGGTGGCGTGGGCCTCATCCAAGAGGATCCGCGCGCCGTGTTTTTGAGCGAGCGCAAAGATTTCCGGCAGGGGGGCCACGGCGCCGTGCATGCTGAAGACCCCGTCGGTGATGATCATCTTGCCCCGGCACTGCTCCTGGCCCGACACGAGATCGAGCTTTTCGGCCAGAGACTCCATGTCGCAGTGCCTGTAGATCTGGCTGAAGCGACTGCCGGTGGACCGGCAGGCGTCGTGGATGCTCGCGTGGCTGAACTGGTCCCGGACGACCGCGTCGTCCGGTCGGACGAGGGCGGTGATCGTCCCGTGGTTGGCTCCGTAGCCGCTCGGGAAGATGATCGCCGCTTTTCTTTTGTGGAACGCGCTGAGGGTCTCTTCCAGCTCCCGGAGGTGCCGGTTCGTGCCGCCGAGCATCTGGGACGATGGGGTGCCGTAGCCCACCTGGTCGAGCACGCGGCGGGCCGCTTCGACCACCCGGGGGTGGCGGTGCAGCCCGAGATAGCTGTTGGAGTCGAAGCAGATCATCTCCCGCTCGCACCCCCGGATCGGGTCGTAGATCGCCACGCGATGGTCGAGCCCGGAGGTGAGCGTCACCCGGTACATGGTCTGGTACATGCGGCGCTGCTGGAAGTTCTTGACCACCTTTTGAAACGCGTCGCACTTGGCGAACAGGTCGTCCGAGTCCACTTTGTAGAACTTGGTGATGTCGTAAAACTCGTCGCCGGCGGCCCCCTCGACGGGGCCGAGGTTGCGGCCGTCGAGCTCGTCGGTCACATACGGCGCCGGATTCAGGTGCTCTTGCGCCTCCTGCACGAGCGCCGACTGTTCTTCATCGAAGACCACCCGGACGAGGCTTAGGCCCTCGCAAAACATCACCTCGAGCACGCTGCCGGCCCCGGCATCCCGGGGCCCATCTTCGAACAGCAGGGTTATGGCGCCCACGCGCGTCCCGCTCGAAAGGCTAAAAGGCGGGTCGATTACCGCGCACAACCCTCCCGGTCCCATGTTCTCGAGTCGACCCGAGACAGGCTCGGTGAGGCCGGGGTTTTGCGCTGTAAAAGAGACCTCGCAAGGCCGGCGCGGGATGAACCGGGCCGGGCGATCGCGAAAACGTAAGGAACGGACAAGGGGGGGTAAGGACATTGCAGACTCCTTAATTTATACGCATGCATATTAGAG
>JAABTR010000854.1 GCA_011389755.1 Deltaproteobacteria bacterium
CCGACCTTTTTTTCTCCTCGGCCTCAGCTAGCCTACTGAAAATGTAGCCATAATCTAATAGGCCGCCACGCCATACTTCCGATCCGAATACAACCTGGCTCCCAAACGTCTAGGAAAAGAGCCGTGGGAAATAACAAAAGGATAGGGAATTTGATATAGGATACCGTACGTTCAAGGCACACCGAGACGACGAGAACGCACAAACCGACAAAAAGGAGATTTGTCGATGTCCAAAAAAACAAAACAAGCAAGTACTATTCGACGCGGATTGATAAGGACGCTGGCGATCGTGGGCGTTTTTTCTTTTGGAAACTCAGCCGTGGCTCAAAAAGTTCAGCCCCCCCCGGCTCTCGACGGAGAACGAATCATCGAAAAATTGCAAACAACTTACGCTGCCATCGAAAACTATGAGGCCGAGTTCGTCCAGACGATCGCCCACAAGATGTTTTCCGGCCGCCTAGACCGCTCTTATGGAAAGGTGTTCTTTAAAAAGGGCGGCGCCATGCACTGGGCTTACGAGCGTCCTGAAAAGAAATTTTTCGTTTACGACCGCGAGACATTGTGGATTTACGAACCCGAGGTGCCCCAGGTGTTCAAGGGCAGCGGCGACACAGAGCGCCTGAGGCGTGCCCTGGCCTTTCTGACCGGGCAAGGAAAAATCCTCGCCGACTACACGGCAAAGAAACTCGACGCCAAAAAATTCAAATTCGATGACAAAGGCTACGTCGTGGCCCTGAGGCCGAAGAAAGACTCCCCTTTTAAAAAGGTCGAGCTCTACATCGACAAGGACACCTTCCGCGTGGCTCGATCCGTGGTGGTGGATCACGAAGGAAACCGCAACCGGCTCGATTTCACGTCCGTCAACGTGAACACGGACCTCAACGACGCGCTGTTTACGTTCATTCCGCCTGCCGGCGTCCCCGTCCTCAATCCGGAGCAATAACTCTCCTCCAACCCAACCAAAAAGGAGCCGGGCGTCGATGACCAGGACCAACATCGCCTTTTCAAAAATGGAAGGATTGGGCAACTGCTTCATCCTCGTGGACGATCGCCAAGGGCGTATCTCCAGAGCTTTTTCGTTACCCTCTTTGTCTCGCCGCGTCTGCGATCGCAATTTCGGAATCGGCGCGGACGGCTTGATCCTCGTCCAAGAGTCCGACTCAGCCGATCTTCGCATGGGGATCTGGAACGCGGACGGCTCACAAGCCGAGATGTGCGGCAACGGCGTGCGCTGTTTCGCGCGTTTCGTGGTGGACAACGGGGTATCGACCTCTCGAACGCTCAAAATCGAGACCCTGGCCGGGGAGATTAGCACCGCGTGCCTCGAAGGCGACCTCGTCCGCGTGGCCATGGGCCGGCCGCGCTTCCAAGCCCCGGACGTCACAGATCAAGACGCTTCCCCGATACGCATCTCGCACATGGGCCGAGAGTACGTGTTCGTCTCCATGGGCAACCCCCACGCGGTGACCTTCGTAAAAGACTTCGACTTCGACTGGAAAAAGGTGGGCGCACAGATGGAGAGCCATCCTGCGTTTCCCAACAAAACCAACGTGGAGTTCGTGAAGATCGAGGGGACGCACCATGCCGAGATGAAAGTCTGGGAACGGGGCTGCGGCGAGACCATGGCCTGCGGGACCGGGGCATGCGCCGTAGCGGTGGCCGGAGCTGTGGACAACCGGCTGCATCGGGGCCCCGTCGAGGTCACCCTCCCCGGCGGCAAGCTCGACATCGAGTGGCTCACCAGCGATGAGGTGATGATGACCGGCCCGGCGCGCCTCATCTGCGAGGGCAGCTACTACCCCGAACCAGCAGCTCAATAGTTCACGGCAAAAAAGTTTTGTGAACGATCACGGGTGCATCGGTCTCCGTCTGGTAGACCACGACCGACTCTGTGGTCGAGAAAGAGACGCTGCGCTGCATGGCGCGGTAGTACGTCGTGAGCACATGAGCGACCGCGTCGCCGGGGGCTGCGACGACGATCCTCTGGTCGGTGACATCCTGTAGGCCGGAGCACGAAAACACCTCGGCCGCGTCGAGTATGTTCCAGGTGCCGGTGTTTGACCCTGAGAGCCCGTCCAGCGAGATGACCACGCCGCCGTGGTTTAAGAAATCCGCGAGTTTTGTCGACAGCGAGTTCCCCGCGCTGATAAGCTCGGCGGTGGTGGCATAAATCTGCGGATAGATGAGTAACACGTCATAGGACGACAGCTGCGCTCCGACCGATGCGGCGGTCCCCACAACCGTCTTGCTGATGGTCCGCCCACGGGCGCCGGCCTCTTCGGCCAGGACGGCATCGACCTTGGAGCGGGAGGCCGCCTCCACCCAGGCGGGGCTATAAAAGGTCAAAATCTTAACCGGTTGCCGGTCGGTCAGGAACAAGGCGTTGCCCAGGATGCCTTCTAGATCG
>JAABTR010000855.1 GCA_011389755.1 Deltaproteobacteria bacterium
CTGAGCACCTCTTCGAGGTTGTCCCAGGCAAAGGAGCCGGGATCCAGCTCCTCTTTGGTCAGCTCGGTGTAGCCGACGATAGGGGAGAGGATGTTGTTGAAGTCGTGGGAGACTCCGGCGGCCAGCCGGCCGAGCGCCTCCATCTTCTTCGCCTTCTGGAGGCGAGCCTCGAGGCGTTTTCTCTTCGTGATATCCCGCAAAAAGGTGAGGGTGGCGAGCCGCCCCTCCCAAGAGATGGGCACCGCGTTGATCTCGGCCCAGAGGGTTTGCCCGCCGCCTGTCGCCAGCCTCAGCTCGTAGCTCGGCGGTTCGTCCTCGGAGGGAGCCGGAGCGTGTCGGCGCAAAGCGATGTCTCGGTCTTCGGGGTGGACGAAGTCGATGAAAGGCGTGCTCTCGAGCTCGTCCGCGGTGACCTCGAACCGGTCGATGGTGGTGGTGTTGGGGAACTTGATGCGCCCGTCTTGGACGACGAAGATGGCGTCGGTGGCGCTCTCGATGAGGGTCCGGTAGCGCTCCTCGGAGATGCGCAGCGCGTCTTGGGCCTCGATGCGGTCAAGGATCTCCTTTTGCAGCGCGGCGTTTATGTTTCTCAGCTCCGCGGTGCGCGCCTCGACGAGTTTTTCGAGGCCGTCCCGGTGGCGCTTGAGCTCCAAGTGGGTGTGCACCCTCGATTTGACCCGCGGCGCGGAAAACGGCTTTGTGATGTAGTCGACGGCGCCGAGCTCGAAGCCGCGCGTCTCGTCGTGCTCTTTGGTCTTGGCGGTCAAGAAGATCACCAAGATGGAGCGCGTCCTCGGATCTGCTTGGAGGCGCCGGCAGACTTCGTAGCCGTTCATCGGCGACATCATGATGTCGAGGAGCACGAGGTCCGGCGGTCGCTCACCGGTGCAGATCTCCAGCGCCTTGGGGCCGTTTGTCGCAAAGACGATTTTGTAGTCGCCTGAGAGAACGTCTGCCAGCATCTTGATGTTGGCGGTGGCGTCGTCCACGATGAGAATCTTGGGGCGGTGGATCATCGAGTTTCCATAGCGATTCGAAAAAACAGGGTTGAAGACCACGTGGTCCCCGTGCAACGGGTTTTGCTGTTTAAGTGTAGTCGAAATTCGCGGTCGGGCTCATGCGGCCGGGATATCGCGTTTGGTTTTCGCTCGCGGACAAAACGTGTCACTATCGGCGGCATGAAACGCAACATCTCGGCCGGCCTACGCCTTCGCCGCTTCCTGGCGCTTCTTGCCTCGCTCCTCGGGGTGGGGATTTTGGCTCTCTCGTGCAAAGCAGGGGACGAAAAAGCGCGGGGCGAGGCGGCTTCGCACAAAGCGCCCGCATCGATAAAAAAGCTCCCACCTCAGTCTGTGCCCGAAAAGGAGCCGGTGGAGCGGTACAACGTGGTCTTCGTCTCCATCGACACGGTGCGCGCGGACGAGCTGGAGTGTTACGGTGCCAAGGGGCCGGCCGCGGCCCCCACCTGGTGCGGCCTGGCCGAGCGCGGGACCCTGTTTGAGCGCGCCTACAGCCCGGCGCCGGTGACCGTCCCGGCCATGACGGCGATCTTGTCGGGCTCCCTGGTCACCAACGAAGCGCCGCGGGAGCTGGCGGCCTATTACCGCAACCAGGAGTTCTTGGCGCAAAAGCTGGCGAAGCGGGGCTACCGGACCGCCGCGCTGACAGACCACCTGGGACTGGGGGATCTGGAGGCGGGCAGGCGCGCGGTCGTGGACTTTCACAAAGGGTTCGACCTCTTCGTCAATATCGGCGTCGACAACAGGACCTGGGGCAGCGCCGAGCTCGTGGACCGGGCCATCGCCTACCTGGACGCGCGCTCGGACGAGCCGGTGTTCTTGTGGATCCATTTCTTCGACCCCCACTTCGAGTTCGTTCCCCCTGAGTCGCTGGCGCGCCTCTTCGGCTATGAAGAGGAGACCTGCGGGCGTGTGCGCCGGGGCATCGGCATCGTGGAGCTCAGGAAGATCCGACACACCCTCGACACGAGGGAGCTCGCGTGCCTGCGGGCCCTTCATCGCGCGGAGATCCGCTACGTGGACGATGAGCTCTTTCGGCTGGTGCAGCGGATCGAGGAGCCCGATTTGGCGCCTCGCACCAACCTCATCGTCTTTGCAGATCACGCAGAGGAGTTCATGGAGCGCGACTGGATAGGGCACGAACGCACCCTCTTCGATGAGATGATTCGCGTGCCGTTTGTCATGGCCGGTCCGAGCGTGCCTGCCCGCCGCGTCGAACGTCCGGTCTCCACAATCTCCGCCCACGAGGCCGCCTTGGAGCTCGCGGCGGGCAGGCCCCTCGAGGTGACCGAGGACGTGGTCTACGCGAGGACTTTTCATTACTACCCCACGGGCAACCCCAAGCGCCCCTATCGCAGCGTGCCCAACTCCTTCGCCGCCATCGG
>JAABTR010000856.1 GCA_011389755.1 Deltaproteobacteria bacterium
AGCACCAAGGTCACGTGTTCGTAAAAAGGCACGACGCCAAATCTCGGCGCATGGCGGCTCGCGGCCTCGTCGAAGTTCTCAAAGACGGTGATCGTATCATCGTTTTTCCTGAGGGTCGGGCGAGCTCCGGCTCGGACAGGCCCCCTTTCAAACCTTTTTCTTTCGTGGCAGCGAGCAGACTTGGCAAGCGCGTCGAGGCATGCGTGATCGATTACCTCCCCGATCGCAAGCAGCTGGAGTGGGACGTCAACCGATCGATGTTCGTGCAGCTCATCGAGCTGCTGGGCCGCAAACGCACCGATGTGAGCGTCGAGTTCTTTCCCGCCGATCACGTCAGCGGAGATCCGCTGGAGACGGTGCAGCGCTACCACCAAATGGTCGAAGACAAGCTGAGACAGTACGACCGCGAAAGAGGGCTGGCGCCGAATGAAGCGCCGGTCAAACCCTCGGCTGACACCGACTCAGCAGCCGGATCCGCCAAGTTGCAGGATTGATGTTGTCGCTCAGTTCCACCAGCATCCAAGGAGTCGTCTTCGACCTGGATGGGACACTCTATCGTCTTCCGGCCAAAAAAGCTCTCTTGACCCTGGCGATCTTCTCGGACGTGGGCCTGCTGCGTCACCTAGGGCCTGTGCGCGAGGGTGTGCGGGGCCGCACGTTCGCTTCGAGCGCCGAGGTCTCCCGCGCCGTCTACGAGGAGATGGCCAGGCGCAGCGGGCGCAGCGTCGCCGCGGTCGCGCGGTGGTATGAGGGGCGTTTTCAGCCCGCTTTCGAGGAGCTCTTGGCGAATTTTGCCCGCGTGCGGCCGGGGACGCGCCGCCTGTTGTGGAATTTGCGCGACCGGGGCGTAAGGCTCGCGGTTTACTCCGATTTCGGCAGGATCGCACAGCGTTTGAATGCCCTGCGCCTGCCTGTGGATGTGTTTGACGACCTCGTGGCCGCCGAGGATTTCGGCGCGCTCAAGCCGGCTGGGCGACCGCTGTCCGCGCTTGCAGACAGCTGGGGGGTCGAAACGAAGAGCTTGGTTGTGGTAGGAGACCGTCTGGACCTGGACGCGCGCAGCGCGTTTGCCGTGGGCGCGGTTTTTTTGGGCGTCGGGAAGGGGCGAGGTTTCCCCCCGGCGGATGGTTTCGTACCATGGCAGGAGGCCCGTCGAAGGCTCGAGAGGGGAACGCTTCCTCTCTTTTAAGGTGTTTCGCCGCGGCGCCAGGCGGGATTTGTTTTCGAACTCGGCGCTTTTTTTAGAGGCGACCGTTCGAATGGAGATAAAGACGTGATGAACCGTTATGACATCGCTATCGTAGGCATGGGCTGCATCTTTCCCAAGGCGAACAGCGTCGACCAATACTGGAACAACATCATCAGCGGTGAGACCTACTTCGAGGAGATGCCCGAGCGCATCTGGCGGATGAAAAACTTCTGCTCCTCGGACAAGTCCCGGCCGGACAAGTCCTACACGATGACCGGGTCGTTCGTCAGCGATTTCGAATTTCCCTTCCTCGAGTTCAAGCTGCCCCCCAAGGCCATGCAGGGGGTGGACCCGGCGCAGCTCGTCACCTTGCACGCCGCCCGGCAGGCCCTGGAGGACGCCGGCATCGAGCCCCACAGCGACGTGCTCGAAGACGCCGTCACGATCATAGGCGCCAGCGGGGTCGATCAGTTCGCCCACTCGACGGTTTTTCTGCGGCGCCACATGTATCTCAAGCACCTGCGGCCCCAGCTCGAGCAGGCCGGGGTGAGCCCAGAGCGCCTGACAGAGCTCGACGAGCAGTTCGCGAAAAAACTAAACGAGTACGGCCACGTCTGGAACCCCGCGGTCGCGGCCGTCGGTGCCATCACGTCTTCGTTGTCTAATCGCGTGGCCCAGGTCCTCGGCGTCCACGGCTTCAATATGACCGTGGACGGGGCCTGCGCTTCGTCCTTCGCGGCTTTGGAGGTGGCGTGCCAGGCGCTCATGGCGGGTGACGCCAAGGTGGCGATCGCGGGAGGGACCGATCTCGGGACGAACCCCGCCATCTACATCGGGTTCTCCAGGGTGGAGGGGCTCTCCACCAAGGGCACGTCCAATCCCTTCGACCAGAGCGCGGACGGGCTCGTCATCGGCGAGGGCGGCGGGGTCGTCGTGCTCAAACGCCTCGAAGACGCCCTCGCGGACGGCGACCGCATCCGCGCGGTCATCCGGGGCGCGGGCGCCTCGAGCGACGGAGCCGGCCAGGCGATCTACGCGCCCTCTGTCGAGGGTCGCGCTCAGGCCCTGCGCAGCGCCCTCGTCCGCTCGAACACCTCGAAGGACGAAGTCCAGTTTCTCGAGGCCCACGCCACGTCCACGGTGGTGGGCGACGCCAATGAGTACGACGCCATCTCCTCGGTCTACGGCGACAGAAGCG
>JAABTR010000857.1 GCA_011389755.1 Deltaproteobacteria bacterium
AATCCTCCTAATCCCCTCAGCCCGCTCAAAAAGCGGCCCCAGCAGCTCGTCCGGCACGTGCAGCGCGCCGGGGCCGGCGCCCAGGGCGATGGCTTTTTTGGCGTCGCCGTGGAAGTCAGAGCCACCACTGACCACGAGCCCGAATTTCTCTGCGAGCTTGCGGTAGCGTTTGACTTGGGGCGGTGAGTACCCCGAATAGTAGGCTTCGATGCCGGCGAGGCCGAGGTCGGTCAGCTTCTGGACGAGCTTTTCCAGGCTCGGGCCGTCGAGCATCGTTTGGCCCGGGTGGGCCAGGACGGGCACGCCCCCCGCTCGTCGTATGAGCTCAATGGCCTCGTGCGGTTCGAGCCGCTCTTTGGGAACGTAGGCGCGCCCCTTCCGGGACAGGTAGCGGCCGAAAGCCTCGGCTGGGCTTCGGGCAAAGCCTCTTTCGATGAGGACCGCCGCGAAGTGGGGGCGCCCCACCACGTCGCCGCCCGCTTTATGCGCCACCTCGTCCAGGGTGACTTCGATCCCGAGCTTATTGAGCTTTATAATGATCTTTTCATTGCGCGCGTTGCGCTTTTCGACGAGATCGCGCAGCGCCGCTTTGAGGTGCCCGGCGCCGGGGTCGATACACAGCCCCACGATGTGCAGGCTTCCCCTGTCGATGCGAGCCGACAGCTCCACGCCGGGCACGAAAACGAACGCCGGATCTTTAGGGAAACTCATCGCTTCGAAAAGCCCGTCCACCGTGTCGTGGTCGGTGAGCGACAGCGCTGAAAGCTGAGCGTTTTGAGCGGCGATGATGAGCTCGCTGGGTGATAAGGTGCCGTCAGACGCGGTCGAGTGGGTGTGAAGGTCGATCACCGTGTCACCTTCACCACTCGGGGGTCGGGGGGCGCGGGAGCAGGGGCGGCTCCACCGTGATGGGCGACGAAGGAGCCGTCGCTCCCAGCATGACCCGAGCGGCGACGGCGGGCACGACGCTCAATGAGCCGAAAACGATCACGAACGCCACCAAGGACCGGATGAAAAAGCCGGTGGCCCAGCGCCGCCGGATGCCGAGAAACGCGAGCGCGCGTCTCTTTATGGCCCGCAGCGCGGCCAAGAAGGCGAGACCGGCCCACAGGAGCTCGCCGGTCAGAGGGCTCATCCCGAAAAGCGGCGGCAAAAAAAGCACGATGCCGGCGGCCCACGCGGGCCACACCACGCCCATGGCCGCTTTGGCCGCGGCCAAAGCATCCGGCCGCTCATGTGCCATCTCGCCGAGTCGCCAGAGAATCAGCGCCAAAGCGGGCGCGGCGACGACCGCGCTGCCTACCACGCAGACAAACCCCACTGCCGCGCGGGCCGTGGCGACTTCGGTCCCGGCATGAGACAGAAGTGACGAGCCCATGTGGCCGAGGACCACGGCAGCGGCGGGCCAGATAGAGGCGGTGAGGGCGGCCGCAAAGAGCCAAAGGCCCACGCGAGCAGGTGGCGCCTCGAGGGCGCTGTCGGGGAAGAGCAGCAGCTTGGGTCCTTGGAGAATCATTTGCCGGATTTGTCTTCGGATTTCGCTTCGGGATCGAGAGCTTCGATGGCGTCGTTGACCGCGTCTCCGATGCATCTGTTGCTCTTGTACCTGCGAAACACACCTCTTCTGGTGGTCTTGGGCTTATTTTCCCGGAGAAGGGGCAAAAAACCTCGGTCCTTGGTTTCGGCCATTCTCTCGATGATCTCGGTTTTTTTCTTGCACCCCTTGGCGTCGTTGAAGTCGGAGGTGAGGCTCGTCAGCCAGTCGATGCGGTTTTCTTCGTCAATCTCTATCAGCGCCGCGCGGGCGGCTTCTCTCTGGGTGAGCCCCGCGGTCATGGAGTTGGCCTGTTTCACCAAAAACTCCACGCCGCCGCCGCGGCTGATTTTTTTTGCCAGCAGGGCAGCGGCCCGGGCGCGGTGAGCGTCGCTGTCGGCTTTTTCGAAGATGGCCGTGAGGTACTCGAAGAGCCTCGGATCGGCGCCCAGGTCGTCTTTTGCGTCAACGGCTTTTTGGTACAGCTCTAAAGCTTTGGAATATTGGGACTTGGAAAACTGGGCATGTCCGGAAAGCAGCAGCGCAGCGGGCTGTCCGGGGGAGAGCTTCAGCACCTCCGAGAGGGTTTGAGAAGCCTGGTTGAGGAGGCCGGCCCTGAGCTGCTGATCGGCCTCTTCGAGGAGCCGCTCGATTTTGTCCTCGTCCACCCCCGGCGGCGCCTGGCTGACCTTCAAAAGCTCCTTGGCGGCGCGTTCATCGGAGTCGCCGATCCACTCGGGCAACCAAATCGCAGCGGCGGTGAGCGCGGCGGCGGCGACGCCGAGCAGGGTCGCGCGCGTTTTGGGGGTCAAAGCTCCGAGGCGCTCGAAGACGCGAGGCACGCCCGAGACCG
>JAABTR010000858.1 GCA_011389755.1 Deltaproteobacteria bacterium
CGAAGGAGACAAAAAATGAAACGTTATGCTTATTTACTCGGGTTTCTCGCGGCTTTCGCCGGGCTCAACCTCACAGGTTGCAGCGGTGACGACTCTGACATCTTCAGCGCAAACGACAAACGCCAAGACGAAGGAGGCGAGGGTGAAGGCGAATGGAGTCAGTCGGACTCGGCAGGAGACTACTACGAGCCAAGCGACGTTCCGCCGGGCAACGAGGGCGACCAGTTCGAGGAGGTGGGCACGAACCCCTTCGTCATGACCGAACACGACCCCTTCTCCACCTTCGCAGCCGACGTGGACTCGGCCAGCTACGACATCTTCCGCCGGGACGTGACCTACGGCTACCTCCCCCAACCCGCCAGCGTGCGCCTCGAGGAGTTCGTCAACTACTTCAAATACAACTACGAGGCGCCGACACCCCAAGGCGACCACCCCTTCTCGATCTCCTTGACCGCCGCGCCGGGGCTGTTCAGCGCAGAGACATCCTTGCTGCGGGTCGGTATCCAGGGCATGCTCCCCCCTCCGACCGAGAAGAAACCCGCCAACCTCGTGTTTCTCGTAGACACCTCCGGCTCCATGTCCAGCGCAGTGAAGCTGCCGCTCGTCAAGCACCTGCTCACCGCGGCGGTGGACGTCTTGGAGGCGGGCGACCGGATCTCCATCGTGCGCTATGCCTCGGGCACGGGCGTGCACCTCGAGTCCACCGACGTCTCCGAGGCGGCGACCATCAAAAGCGCCATCAGCACCTTGAGCGCAGGCGGCAGCACCGCCGGCGCCGCCGGCATCGACTTGGCCTACCAGCAGGCGGAACAGGGCTTCATCGAAGGCGGCATCAACCACGTGCTGCTGTGCACCGACGGCGATTTCAACGTCGGCCCCTACTCCGACGCAGCCCTCGTGGAGCTCATCGAAGACAAGCGCAAGAGCGGCGTGACCCTCACCGTGCTCGGCTTCGGCACCGGCAACCTCAACGACAGCATGATGGAGAAGGTCTCCAACGCGGGCAACGGCATCTACGGAGTCATCGCGAGCACGAAGCAGGCCGATGACTATGTCGAAAACAAGCTCCTGTCCAACCTGGTCCTCATCGCCAAGGACATGAAGATCCAAGTCGAGTTCAATCCCCAGTACGTGACCGCCTACAGGCTCCTCGGTTACGAAAACCGCGAGGTGGCCGACGACGACTTCAGAGACGACAAGGTCGACGGCGGCGAGGTGGGCGCCGGACACCGGGTGACCGCGCTCTACGAGATCGTGACCAGCGACGGGGCCGTGCCCGAGGTCGAAGGCGCGCCCGTGATCGACGACGGCGCGCCGGTGGACGGCGAACGACAGATATCCGCCGAAGACATGGTGCTCGTAAAAGTGCGCTACAAAAACGTAGACGCCACGGAAGACGACCCGGCCTATGAGGTTCGTTCGAGCATGACAGACGCCGACATCGCCCCGACACTGAACGCGGTGGACGGCGACTTCAAGTGGGCCACAGCCATCGCCGCCTTCGCCGAGATCCTCAAACAAAACGCCTACGCAGACGTCGGCGCTTTGGACGACATTGACTCGATCATCAAACAGTACGCCGGGCAGGACGAAGAACGCGTTGAGTTCTCAGAGCTCTTCGACCTGGCCAAACCGCTGATCTTGCAACGAGACGGCGAATAGCCGACGGGACGTTTGAGGCAAGCCCCGTTGACTTGGCGCCGTTCCGCGACAAAGATACCCCCATGCAAGGGAAAAAAACCAAACTCTCAAGCGCTGCCGCGATGCTCCTTGCGACAGTGACCGCGCTCATCACCCTATCCTGCGACAGACAACAGCGTCCCTCCAACGAGAGCGCCGTCGAGCGGGCGGGAGGCAGCCTCGTGTCCAAAGATGCCTTCGATAAGATGGAAAAGGCCACCGGCCACAGGGTGTACGTCCCCGTCTACTCGCACGTCTACCACATGCAGGACAACGTCTATAATCTGACGAATACGCTGAGCATTCGCAACACGGACGACGCCGGGGAGCTCTACATCACCGCGGCCAAGTATTACGACACGAAAGGAAAGCTGGTCCGCGACTATGTCGACCAAACGGTTCGGCTCCCGCCGCTCGCGACGCTCGAGTACATCATCGGCGTGAACGACACCACCGGCGGCTCAGGCGCGAACTTCATCGTCGAATGGATGTCGGACAAAACGGTATCGGAGCCTATCATCGAGTGCGTCATGATCGGCACCCAGAGCCAGCAGGGCGTCTCTTTCATCTCTGTCGGCAAAAACCTCTACTGAGCTTCGATTGACACCCTCAGCACCGCGCTATATCGTCTTTTTCGCTTTTCAAAACAAAGGGATCACAGATGCGATATGTTTGGTTTTTTCTCACAGCGGCGGCG
>JAABTR010000859.1 GCA_011389755.1 Deltaproteobacteria bacterium
TGGATTGATAGAGCAACAAGACCGTCTGTCTCGATTTTTGCGGCCGGATGACGATGGACAAAAGCGCCATCGCCTGTGTCCCGAGATCGCCGGTCCACAGGCTGTCCCACGCTTTTGGCGAGAAGGCGGACGGCCTCTTGACCCGGGACAAGGTGAGGGTCCCGGGGGTGGCTTCGTGAAGCTCCAGAAGGAGCCGCAGCCCGGCGCCGGTCAGTATTCTTTCCTCGGGCGAAGCGATCCAGTCCCCTGCGTGGGCTATCACCTGGACGCTCCCCTTTGTGTTGTGGTTTGGCTTCACGAGGCAGGCGCGATCGGCCTCGAAGTTCTGTCTGATGACCTCGAGCAGCCGCCGGTCTCTCGGCGTGCCGGGTTCCAAGTGGAACAGGGACTCGTAGATGTCGAGCAAGAGGGTTATGCGGCGATCCGAGTAGCGCCTGAAGTTTTGCCTTTGTTCTTGGCCTTCGATGATCTCCCTAATCATTGACGTTTCCTCGCCCTGAGCGGACAAATCACCCCTGTCGTCTTTGGGACTCGAGCTTGCAGGTGATCCATGGACCGGCGGCGCCTCCTCATATTCTCTCTTCGGTCAGATCCAGTGATAGTTAATGGGTACGATCAGGTTTATCATCTGCGGATAGACGCGCACCTCATAGAGGTCGGTGGGCGGAAACTCCTCGCCGTCGATCTGGGCGGGCAGCCGCTTGTCCTTTTTTGGCCGCAAAAGCTGGATATGCAAGTGTGAGCCGCGATAGGTCGGCGCGTGAGAGATGCCGATGCGGTTGAGCATCTCCTCGGTGATGGGCATTTTTTTGTGCTGGACGATGAGCTTGCTCGTCCAGTCTCGCACCCCGGTAAAGGGCGCGATCTCCATGAGCCCATCGTTCGGCCGGGCGGCCGGGTCGACGATCCACTCACCGGCGTAGAGCATGGTGTTGCTGATCACCAGATCGGTGAGGTTCTCGAGGGTGTGAACTTCGTCGTCGACCGTCAGCTCGGCGGTGAACCGATCCCGCGTGACCCAGCTGAGGGCAAGCTCGTGGGCCGCGGCCCGGATGTAGACCGCGTGGTCCCGGTACATGTCGCGGACGATGGGCAGCCGGGCCACGGCATTTTTTTCCCGATTGCGAAAAGACAAGATCGCCGCGGACAGTCCCCAGCCCACCGAGTCGAAGAACAGATCGCGGCGGACGACGTCCTCCCTGTCCGACAGCGCGGTGAGCTCGCCCACATCCAGCGTGACGACGTGGCCTCGCTGGATGATTTCGATGTTGTGCTCGAGGTGCTTGGGATGGGACGAGATGCCGAAGGACTTGCCCTGGTCGTTGGCCGTCCCCGAGGGCAGCATCCCCAGCCGGACCTCGGGGGCGCAGCCGGAGATGCAGATCCCCTTGGCCACCTCGTGGAAGGTGCCGTCGCCGCCCAGAGAGACGATATCCCTGAACCCTTCTTCGCGGATGGCCTCCGACACGATGGTCACGGTGCCGCCGCCGGGGAGGGTGGAGCGAAACTCGTGGGAGATGCCTTTGACGTCGAAGAGGCGCCGCGCCGAGTCGATACGTGCGGCGGCCTTTCCGCTGTGGGACGTTGGATTGCCTACGAGCAGGAGTGGGCGCGCGTCAGGTGCCCGCGCTCCTTGGGGTGTGCCTTTGTTGTCGCTCATCGGTGTCTATTTTGACTGCAAAACGGTTTTGGTTCAATCATCTCGGGCATTGTTTACACAGATTTCGAGTTCGAGGTAGAGTACGACGATTCCGACAACGAAGTCGATTAAGCGAGGCTGACGAAAATGGGTGACGATCAATACAAGGGTTATCGCGGCAAGGCCAAAGAGGTGCTCGAGGCGCACCGGGCGACAGTGTGGAGCGACGTCGTGGCCGACACGCAGCGGGGAGAGTTTCGGGGGATCATCTTGCCCCGCTCGGAGACGGACGACGATCAGCACATCGTGCTCAAGCTCGCGACGGGCTACAACATCGGCATCAAGGCGGATGAGGTTCAAAAAATCGACGCTCGGGAGGGCAAACAGGCCAACTACAAGATCCCCGAGAAACAATTTCCGTACGACCCGAACAAGAAGAACGTGACGTTGCTCGGGACCGGCGGCACCATCGCGAGTCGGCTCGACTATCGGACCGGAGCCGTGATACCCGCGTTTTCCCCCGGCGAGCTCTTCGGCGCCGTGCCTGAGCTCGCCGATATTTGCAACATCGAGACCAAAAAGCTCTACGGCGTCTTTTCGGAGAATATCGGCCCGGAGCACTGGAAGGGCACCGCCGGCGAGATCGCCAAGGCCATCGACGAAGGCGCCGACGGCGTCATCGTCGGGCATGGGACCGACACGATGCACTACACGTCGGCGGCGCTCTCGTTCAT
>JAABTR010000860.1 GCA_011389755.1 Deltaproteobacteria bacterium
CTCACCCGTTCATTCTTCAGGCCGGTGCGGGTCAGGATCTGCCCATCCACAAACTCGCTGCCGTAGGCGTAGACGTGGTTGTCGGGATCGCTCGCTGAAGGGTCTTGGAGCAGCTCGATCTCCCTGGTGGAGACGGCGGCCCAGTTGTCGAGCTCGTCACTCCAGTACTCCCGCGTCAACTCGGCGAAGACGCGGCGCTCCTCCGCCAGACCGATGTCGGCCACCTCCGCCAGCACCGCGAAGGTCTCGTTTGCGGTGAGGATGTCTCCGTCGATGGGAGAGATGACAGACAGCTGTGGGGCCACCGTGTCTTCCACCTGTCCGACGACGACGGTCTGGGTCGTCGCTTCGTGCCCGATGACGTCGTACACCTTGGCGTAGATGGAAAACCCTTCGGCGCCGGCGGGCGGGTGGATCACGGCCCGGTAGATGTGCTCTTGGGCGGCGGATCCCGTGAGCCGCGAGTAGGAGCTATAGGCCGTGACACTCGGGTGGTCGTTCACGTAGAAGACGACCCGATCGATGCCGTCGACACCCAGGTCGTCGATCGCCTCGACCCAGACTTCGATGTCTTGCCCCTCGATGAGCACCGACTGCTGGCCGGTCGGCTTGACGATCTTGGCGGTCGGGGCCTGGTCTTCCTTGATGGTCAGGGTCTTGATGAATCCGTCCGGAGACTCGAAGCCATCCACGTCCGTGGCAAACGCCTCGAAGCTCACGGTGTCGCCGGCGCGTCCGACCGGGACGGTGTAGTGGAACTGGAACGGCGCGGCGTCGTCTCTGCCCAAGGTTCGATAGTTCCCCCCGGAAACCGAAGCGCCCAACGCCTGGGACACTTCCACCGAATCGACTCCGGTCTCCCGATCCTGCGCGATCACGTTGAGAACGATCTCGCGCCCCTCGGTGACCTCCCCGATTCCAGTGCCCAAGTTGTAACCCCGGGAATCGAGCACGTGAATTTGCACCACTTGCGGCGGCTCGTTCTTCACCAGTGAGACGACGACTTTTTCCCGGGACTCGTTGCCCACGCCGTCTCGAGCCTCGAACTCGAGCTGCAGCGCTAGCTGCTGCACGTTCGCGCTCTGGGTTCCCAGGTAACTCGCGATCGTGTCCACGGCGATCCCCCCGACGTACGGAGGCTCGGCGAGCAGACGATCGGTCCTTATCTCATCGGAGCCAAAGCTGCCGTCTTGATCGGCGTCGACGTAGAGTCTCACGCGGGCGAGCTCCACCTTGACGTTGTCGGAGATCTCGGCGGCGTACTGGACAGTGCCCTTTTCGTAGATCGTCGCCCCGTCGTCCTTCGGAGCGACGATTTTGATCGTCGGCGCCGTGATGTCCTTGTTCACGTGGACCACGGTCGAGGTCGGCGTCACCACGCTGCGCGCCTCCCCTTCGTAGCGGACCTCCTTGACGCTCGCGGTCAAAGACAGATCCCGGCCGGCCTGGCCGTACGGCACCTGCAGCAAGAACTCGTAGGGGAAAGCCCCGTCGCTCATCGAGCGATCGCCGTCGATCAAACCGGCCACGTTCAGCGTGACCCGGTCCACCGCGATGTCGTCGATGGCGCTCACCTGGACCAGGAGGTACTCGCCCTCGGTCACCTGGGCCTCGTTCTCGGGGACGACGATAATCACCGAAGGGGGCTCATCGCCCACGAGATGCACCTCGAGCGTCTCCACCGCCCGGTGGGCGTCGGGATCGCCGAAGAGCACCCCGTAGGAGTCCATGGCCTCCGCGTAGATCGTAAGCCGGTTGCGCTCGGGATTCTCCGCGTCGAACATCGGCACGTCGACCCGGTATTGATAGGGGCTGTGACGCAGGAGCTGGTTGTAGATCTCCACGCCGCCCCGCTCCACGACGAGGCGCACGTGGTCGATGCCCACGTCGTCGTAGGCGTTGACGTTCACCGCGAGCTTGCTGCCCTCGACCACGGACGCACCCGGGGAGGGACTCACGATGTCGACCACGGGCCGCTGATCGATGTTGACCGGAAAGCTCACCTCTCGCGTGCGGGCGTTTCCGGCCGCATCTAAAGCCTCGAGCTTCACCCACACGTCGCACAGGGCGTCTTCGGGGCTCGAAAGCTCGGGAAGCCTCTGGGCGATCTCGCTGATGCGATCGACGACGATTTTTTGAGAGTAGATCGGCGTGTCGATGTTGATGGTGCTTTGGGGCACGAAATCCCGCGGCTCGATCTGCTCAATCGCCATCATCGGGCTGCCGTAAGGGGCCCGGTGATAGACTCCCGACGCGTCCCGCGCGCCGTACCCCACGTAGAGGGTCATGCTGTCGACCTTCACGTTGTCGTAGCCCCTAAAGCGCAGGTCGAACTGGGAGCCTTCGGGCACGCCGAAGCCCGCCTCGGGCTC
>JAABTR010000861.1 GCA_011389755.1 Deltaproteobacteria bacterium
ACCACGGCGAAGCCTTTCCCGGCGTCGCCCGCGCTCGCGGCCTCGATGGTGGCGTTGAGCGCCAGGAGGCTGGTCTGGGAGGCGATGTCGCTTATGAGGTCGACCACCTTTGCGATGTCGTGGGCAGAGCTCCCCAGGGCGTTCATCTTCTCCTGGGCGGTCTTGGCCATGTCGTTGCACCGGACGCTGGCCGAGGCGGTGCGACCGCTCGACTGGGCCACCTCTGAGAGCGACGCTGTCATCTCCTCGATGGCGACAGCCACGGCGTTGACAGTGCTCGACAGCTGCTCGGCGCCGGCTGCAACCGAGTTCGTGCTTTGCGATATCTGTTCGGTGGCGCCTGCGGCCTCTGTCACTTGCTGCGTCGCCTCTTGGGAGGACGTCAAGATCTCACCGGCGGATGCGGAGATGCTGTAGACCTCGCCGCTCGCGCTGGCGAGGTTTTCCTTTATCGCGGCCTCGTTGCGGGTGAGTGAATCCGACGACGCAGAGAGCGCCGCGGCGGTCTGAGCCAGCCGCGATGCCGAGGTCGAGAGCTGCGCCATCATGTCTTTTAGCGTGTCGACGAACTGGTTGAAATGCTTTGCGAGCGCGCCCAGCTCGTCGTCTCGCCCCTCATCGAGACGCACCGTGAGGTCGCCTTCTCCCTGGGCGATATCTGCGAGCATCTTCGAGGTGTTGCGTATCGATCGAAGCATCCCCAGGCCCACAAGCCCGAAGCCGATGACGGCCGTCATCGCCACGAGGATGACGACCCCCGAGACGACCCACGCCGTTTTGGAGACGCTCGCAGCGACCTTGCCGCGCGCCTCATCGAGCTCGCCTTGAAACGACGAGACCAGCGCGTCGAGCGTAGCTGTTCCCATTCTGGACAGCGTCTCGATCTTTTTGTGGACGACATGGAGCTTCTCCGCGTCAGCTCCATAGCCGACGGAAACGATGAGCTCTTTTTCGATGACTCTTTCGAGCTTCGCGTATATTTCGGCGAACTGCCGAGTTCTGGTTTTTTCTTGGTCTGTGACAGCCAGCTCGGTGAGCTTGCCGGCGGCGTCTTGTACCTGTTTCAACTCCTCCCGCATCGCCTCGATGGTCTCTTTTTCGGCTTTGCCTGTGGCGACATAGCTCTGAACGAGCTCCATCTGCGCCAGCCGAAGCGCGCTCAGGTCCGCTTTGACGTCCATGACGCCTAGGACCTGCCTTTGGCGCGCTTGGGTTTCTTGTATCTCGTCGCCGACCTGGCCTGCGGTGGAAAAAACCACCGGAATAACGAGGATGGTCAAGATGAGAGTCAAGACTGTCGAGAAGAGAAGCTTGGTTTTGAGCGTGAGGTTCATCGCAACTCCCGTTCGAGGTTTCCACGGATGCTCGTTAGAGAATTGTAGCCCTATGTGAGCTGTTCGCGAGTCAGGGAGCATAAAGAAAATCGAGGTTATGGATTTTCTAGGAGATGGACGCTTCGGCTAGGGGACGATTACTTTTCGCAGGCTGTGAGATTGCCCACGGCGTCGAAGTTGCACTTTTTGTCCGTATCGACGCGTTGGCGGCTGATCATGCCGCAGTCTTCCCTGTCGGTGCACTGCTTTACTGTCAGTTCGTCACACGCCAGGCTGCTTGGGTCGCAGCTTTTGTCGCCTGGAAAGGATCAGGGCAGCTCGCAGCGGCAATATTTGCTTTGCCATACCACCGGTGCACAATTATGAAACTGAAGGCTTTATTAATTAAAGCCACACGGAGAAGATGATGTGGTTATTTAAATCGACCGGGCTGGATAAAGGCGTATTAGGATTTTGGAAGATTTCAAGTGCTTTGATGCTGGTGTTTGGGCTTTCTGGTTGTCTTGTCTCCTTTGATGATAAGGGTGCAGTGGGAAGCGACGACCCGGACAAGAACACAGAAAGCGAAATAGGTCCGGGGACAGACACCGAGACGCACATCTGTCATTTCGAGTGTATGTCGGAAACACTCTGCATAAAGGTGGTCGGAGGGACGGTCCACGGCGAGCTCACGTGCCCTGACAAGACCCATGTGTGTTGCAGT
>JAABTR010000862.1 GCA_011389755.1 Deltaproteobacteria bacterium
CCGACAACCACAACGATTCGGACACAGTCACCAACGATGCGGACACAGTCACGGATTCAGATGCTGAAACGGAAAAAGGGACGACGGATGTGGATTCCGACTCAGAAACGGTGATAGATAAATGCCCGAACGACCCGAACAAAACCGAACCAGGGGTTTGCGGCTGCGGCGTCCCTGACACTGATAAGGACGGCGATGGTGTCAAGGACTGTAACGACACGAGCGATGCTATTGATGATAGCTTTGGAGTCAAGGGTGCATTTCTTTTTTCATCCGCACTGGGAGACGACAGGGCCACAGATGCTGTGACGGCTCCGGATGGG
>JAABTR010000863.1 GCA_011389755.1 Deltaproteobacteria bacterium
TTCTCGAGTCGCTGCAACCTCTCGTAGGTTTTATCGGCCTGTGCGCCGGCCGCCTCGGCCCCGCGGATCTGGGCTCTGGCTTCGACCAGGGCGATCTTGTAGGCGCCGGTCTCCAAGCGGACCAGCGCTTCGCCTTTTTGGCACGGCGCTCCGAGGACAGCTTTGACCGTCGCCACGCGACCCGGCACCTGCGCGGTGAGGACCACATCCTTCTTTGCTCGCAGATCTCCGCTCTTGACGACCCTCGAGGCGACCGAAGCCTCCCGCAGGACGCTGGTCTTGACCGGACGACCGCGGGTGCCTTCTTGCTCGCCTTTTTGTCCGGGCGGCTTACAGCAGCTCACCGCGAGCGACGACAAACAAAGGACCGCGCTGCAAAAAAATTTTAACTGAGTCCCAGTGGTGGCTTTCATGTCGAGATTATCCGAACGGGGTCCACTTCCCCCCCCTTTTTGCTCAAACCTTTGTCATACGCGATTTGGCGCCCGCCATAAACCCGAAAAGGCGGGCGGCTCGGCCGGCCGCGTCACGCCACCAAGTTGAAGATCAAAAATGCGATATTCGTAGCGGCTATCACCGCTTCCAGTTCGGGCTTGAAACCCGCCATTCGTTTTTTGGGGCGCAGCATGAAACCGAAGAGCCTGACCAGCACCCCCGCGATCACGACGCCGAGCACCGCCAGCAACCAGGGCGAGAGGTTCAACCTGAAGGTCAAAACGCCGGCCACGGCAAAAATTGCGAGCAGCAGCGCGGCGACGATGAGGCTCGCGCCGCGATATCCGAAGATCTGGGAGTAGGTCTCGTACTCGGTCTCGTCCTTGGGGCGGCGGATTTTTCGTCCGAACTCCCACGCCAGGTAGGGCAGCCAGTACAGAATCACGATGAGGCTCAGGTCGAGCAGGTGCTTTGTCCACGGCTGCGAGACCACGGCGAAGGAGATGATGTAGATGACGCCGATGGGCACCACGGGGTTGTGGGTGACCACCGCGAGGATGAGGCTCTTTGAAATCCTCGGATAGAAGAAATACTTGAACATCAAAAGCGCGTAGACCATGAGGACGGCGAAAGCCAGCTGGACCAGGGGCGCCATGAAGAGGTTGAGCGCGATCATCGCCGCCATAATCACGATGAGCGCCACGTACAGATCTCGCTTGCTTACGAGCGACTGCACCGTGGGCCGGTTACTGAAGTAGACTTTGTCTGCGTCGAAGTCCTTGATGTCATCCATCACGCGCAAGAGGGCAATCATGAGCGCGTAGGTGACAGCGCCGAAGCAAAGCTGAAGATTAATGGAGACCTGAAACTGCCCCACCGCCCGCAAAGCCAAGTAGTAAGCAGAGAAGAAGCTCGCGATAGCGACCGGGAGGGTCACATGCAGCGGGATCATCACGTTGATGTAGCGAATGAGCCTTTTAAACAATTTCAGTCCTCGTTTTTCTCAAAATCCGCGCGCGTGTCAGCCACAGCGCGCCCCTATTTTCTCTCCCATCCGAACCAAGCTGCTGCGCCCCAGACGCGAGACCTCCAAGATATCTCCATCGAAGGCGATCCGCCCACGCTCGAACAGGAGCGCCACGCTCGACCCCCCCAGACCGAAGTACCCCTTGGCTCCCCCTTTGCGCTTAAACCCGGGCTGGGCGTCCACCTGACGGATGCGCCCCACGTAAAAAGCTCCGATCTCCACCATGGCGAAGGTCCCCAGCGAAGCCGACTCCAGCACGTTGACGCTCCGGCAGTTGAGGTCGAAGGGCCGAAATCCGTTTTTCAAGGAGACATCGCTCACCGAGTAGAGCCTGCGGCCTCGAGTCTTCGAGCTGAACAAGCGCGCATCCAGAGGGTAATGAAACCAGTGATAATCAGATGGAGCCAGGTACACGACGGCCAGGGAACCTCTGGCGAAACGCTGCGCCAACTCCAAATCGCCCAACAGCGTGGCCGCACGAAACACGGTCCCCTTGATCTCGAAGCGACTCTGCGCGTCCAGCTCGTCAACCACCGTGATGCGGCCGTCCGAAGGTGACACCACAGCTTCGTCGGACGGGTCGACAGGGCGGCTGCCAGGCTTGAGGCGCCGGATGAAGAATTCTTCAAAACTACTGAAGTCTTCTAGGTTTTTTTCAATTTCATCCGCGGCGATACTGTGGGCCTCGACAAAACCCTCGAGGTGATTTTTGGACCGGCCCAGGCCTTGGGGCCAGGCCGCCGCGCGGCTAAAGTGGGGCCAGGCGCACAGCGCGTGCATGGCAAAGCGGCCCGCCCTGGTCTCGTGAAGGGCGGACATTATCTTGCCCCGGTGCTCGGTGGGCTCCTGCCAAAGGCGCTGCGTTCGGTTCCAAAGCGCGGCCTTCGAGACTCCGGTTGTCGA
>JAABTR010000173.1 GCA_011389755.1 Deltaproteobacteria bacterium
ATGGACAATTGTGAGTGCAAACTGAGATGCCGCTTCGGCAATGACCTGTTCAAGATGGGACTTCGACATGATAGACCTTTCCGTTTTTCCTCAAATGGTTGCGTATGCTCTCGAGGTGACTTTTCAATTTCGGTCACCTTTCGATATAACATGTTCTCATTTTCACGCTCGCGGGACTCTAGCTCATCGACATCGCGGGTGCAATCTATTCGAAGAACTCTTTTCAAATGACCGCCCCGTCTCGACGGGCTCTCGAACATCCAACTATGTACTGCTTATTTATATAAGTCATCCGAGGGCTTCGTTCAAAAAAACCTCATACTTTCTTCACGATCCCATGAGTCCCCCCGGGTCAGATTGCCAAATGGCAATCGATGGAGTAAGTACGTGACCATTATGCTGACCACTGTCATGGCGATACGCGCAAAGCAAAACGCATACATGGCCTGGAGCTCGGGCAAAGATGCCGCTTGGGCTCTGCACGAAGCCCGCAAGGACAGCGGGCTTAACATCGTAGGGCTTTTGACCACCGTCACCCAGGCCTTCGACCGTGTCTCCATGCACGGTGTTCGGCGCGCTTTGCTGGAAGAGCAAGCCGCGTCCGTGGGTCTGCCCCTCCATGTGGTGGAGATCCCCGCGCCGTGTTCGAATGAAATCTATGAGACCCTGATGTCCAAAGCGATGGAAAGGGCCAGAGCCGAGCAGGTGGATACGATCGTTTTCGGAGACATCTTTTTGGCGGGCATCCGCGCCTACCGAGAGCGCCAGCTCAGCCGCGCCGGCATGACCGCTCGGTTCCCGCTTTGGAACAAAAATCCCAAAACCCTCGCTCGCGAGATGCTGCGAGGCGGACTGGAGGCCACCGTCACCTGTGTCGACACAAAGGTTTTGTCGGCAGATTTCGCGGGGCGCCCCTATGATGAGTCGTTTTTGGACCTTCTGCCCACAGGCGTCGATCCCTGCGGCGAAAACGGGGAGTTCCACACCCTCGTGACCCGGGGCCCCATGATGAAGACTCCATTGGACACTGTGGTGAAACAGATCGTCTCGCGCGATGGATTCCTGTTCGCCGACGTGCTTCTCAAATCCCAAAAGACGATCGCTTGTCGGACGAACGGGTTTGACCTAGATTGAAACAGATCCGGCGCCGCACAGGCGACTCGCCGAGAAGGAGGCTCCAGCCGATGAAAGACAACAAAAAGGCCATGCTCGAAGCGCTCATCGCCTTGGCTTGGGCCGACGGCCGCGTCACGAGCGAAGAAACCGAGGTCGTCGAAGCGCTCATCGATTCCTTCGAGGCCGACGAAACCACCAGTTGCGAACTTCGCGCATGGGCGGTCGAGCCCCGCACCCTCAATGACATCGACTTTGCGTCCATCGAGGAAGAAGACGGCGAGATGCTCCTTTGCCAGGCTGTGCTGCTCACCTTCGTCGACGGCGAGCAGTCGGACAAAGAGCTCGAGCTGCTCGATGCCTTCGTCGAAAAACTCGGCATGGACGCACAGCACGCCGACGCGGTCATCGAGTCCGCGGCCCACAGAGCGAGGCAGCTCTACGAAGAGCTGCGGGACTGAGAACCTCTCAGTCGGCGACCGGGTAGCGCCTCGCCCTGACCCCGCACTCGGCCAGCAGGCTCAAGGACCGCGACGCCATGGGATAATCGGCATTGTAGACGACCTGCTCGATCCCGGCGTTGATGATGAGCTTGGTGCAGTGCAGGCACGGGGAATATGTGCAGTACATCGTCGCCCCCTTGATGGAGATTCCGTGATAGGCCGCCTGCGTGATGGCGTTCTCCTCGGCGTGGTTGCAAATACACTCGTCCAGATCGGTTCCGCTCGGCGCCAGTGAGTTGCAGCGGGGGCATCCCCCCTCGTTGCAGTTGCGCGCCCCCCTCGGTGTACCGTTGTAACCCGTCGATATAATGCGCTGATCTCGAACGACCACCGCCGCTATTTGGCGCTTCATGCAGTTCCCCCGCCTGGCCACGACCCGGGCGATCTCCATGAAGTACGCATCCCAGTCGGGCCTTACAAACGACGACATCGCCTCGATGACCAGCTGCTTGAGACTCTGAAGCTCCTCTTGTCCCGCGCTCTCCATGTGCATGACGACCTTGGGCCCCAAGTCGGCCCGAAGCTCCGTGAGTCGATCTCGAAGAGCGGCGCCGGCGGTCACGAGGCGAAAATCCGAGCGGCCCTCGAGGCGTCGGACGCTCGCTTCGACGTGCGGTCCCGTGAGCACATGGTGCCGGTTCGCGTCCACGCGCGCGGCCACATCCTCGTTCGAAGAGGCCGGCCGAAGCTCGTAGATGCTCCGCAGGCGTAAAAACTCCACAATTTTTTTTTCCAATTCGAAATCGTCGGTCAGTAGTGCAACTATCATCTCTCGTCTCCATCTCGCGTCGCGCCTTGGAGTGCCGCGGCATCATCCGGCGCTGGGGCGCAAGTCTCGCCCAGGGAGCCGGGTCCTGTCCAGTCAAACGAGCGCCCCTTCCCCATCGGAGGCGCTCAGAGAAAAAAGAGCCCCACCGCCACGCCGCCTCGAGGACAATCGTGCTATATATTCAACTAGTAGAGGTTAGAGGGCGAAGAGCCCGAGGAGCGTCATGGCACCGATTCAGATCGACACTCTCACCGACGCCAACCTGGAGCGAGCAGCCAACGACATCGGACTGGATCGCCAGCAGTATGTCGCGTTGTTCCAGGTCTTCGTCGAGCGCGTCTACCAGATCATCGGCGAGCTTCAAGCTGCTCTGAGAGCCGACGACAAAGAGACCGCGCGCAGGTCCATCCACACCATCAAAGGCACCTCCCAGAATATGCGCCTCGATATGATAGCGAGCCCGGCGCAGGACGTCGAAGAGCTTGTGCGGTCTGGGAAAAGCGCCCTCGCGCTGGCCGCCATCGCCAAGATACAAAGCTCCATGGAAAACCTCATCGAGCAAGCCGAGCTTTTGGGCATCCACGTCGAGAGGCCGGATTGAATTTCCGTGGGTTTTTTTGTTGGCATCATAAACCGTTGGTGTGGATAATGGCGTCTTTGTATCAACAAAAGTAGATTGGTAGAAAACGAGATCGGAGCACAGATGACGAACCCTCAGAACCGCAGACTCACGCCGCGACTCGTCGCCGAATTCGCACAGGAGATGCGCGTCGAACCCAGTGACTACTGCCGATTGCTCGATACTTTTGTCGAACGCAACGAAGAGCGTCTGGCCGAGCTGCGCGAGGCCGTCTCCCGCCGGGACGCAGAGACCGCCCACCGCGTCGTCCACTCCGTAAAAGGCACATCGTCGACGCTGCGACTCAACTGGATGGCCGAGACCGCCGCCCGCCTCGAGGACGCCCTGAGGCAGGGCGACTTCGGCGACTGCGAGCGCGACATCAAAAAGCTCGAGACCGCCCTAGACGACATCAAGACCGACGCGAAAACCGTTCGAGAGGCCATAGTCGGCTGAACCCCCACGGTTGCCCCCACACCAATCACCGCTCGTTTTCAATAAAACGAAAGAGTTGACGAAGCCGCACGACTCTTCTTACACTCTCCTCGCGATAGACAAGAGTCATGACAGAAACCATATTTTTTGAGCTTCGCAGCTATTTTTCCCTGGTTCGCCACTCGCCGGGCACGCTCAAGGTCCGGTTCAACCCCCGAGTCGCGTTTCATCCGCACGCCGCCCGCATGAGAGGGTACAAGCTGCGCCCCAAGGGGGTGCGCTCCACCCGCGTCAACCCCCTGACTCGGTCGCTCAAGATTTATTACGACGCCGGGCGCATCCCGCCGAGCCTCATCGACGATTTCTTTTCGGCCTGCGACACGGTTCGCTTCCGCAGCGTCGTGTTCGACCTGTGCCGCCACATGGAGATCGAGCTCCCCCAATGATGGTCACACCGGAGCCCTGATGCAGCAACCGGTCACGCAGTAGAATCCGCCCTGGCAATCCGATGAAACGTCGCAAGGCACGAGCCCGTCGCTGCACCTGGCGTAACAGCATCCCGAGACGCAGTTTTCCCCGGCGGCGCCGTCGCAATCGCTGTCTTGGGTGCACGTGTTCCGACCGCCTGGGCAACTCCCGGTCAGCCCGCTGTCAGTGTCCGTCGTGATCGTGTCCCCGCCTCCGCCCGCATCGGTCCCCGAGCCTCCTGGATCGGAATCGTCGGGGGTGATTGCCGTGCCGCACTCGCTCTGGGGTCTTTCGAATCCCCCGAAGCACTTCTCTCCGCAGTCGCACGGGTTGGCGCAGGCCTCGTTGGATTGGCACGGCTCACAGGTGGAGCAAAAGCCCGGCCCGACGTCCTTGTCCAAAACGCAAAATTGTCCGAGATCGCAGTCATTGGGGCTCGTGCACTCGCAGCCATGGGTCCCGTCTGTCCCGCAAACGGGGCTAAAGAAGCACTGATCGGCCACATAGACGAACTCCCCGGTGCTGTTTCCATTGACGTCTATCTCGCAGCACCCCTTGTCGTCGCAGCCGTTTGGGGTCACATTCAGCTCGGGATTGTCTATCTCGCAGCACACGGCGTCATTTCCCGTGCCGCTGTTGCCGTCGAAGGGGCACTCTCTGTTGGCCTTGGACCCCTTGTTGTCTCCGGGAATGCCGGTGGCGTAAGTGCCTTCATCGTCGTCGAACGGACCGAAGCAGTGCAGGTCGTCGCCGTCCGTCAGGCCGTCCCCGTCATTGTCCAGACCGTCTGCGCACGCACACGGATGGGGTTCTTCATCGCCGTAGGCACACATGGTGCCGTCCGCCTTGTTCTGGTCGCTCGTGTCGGCACCATCGGACGTTCCATCGCCGGTGACGTCGCTGCCGGTCACATCCGTGCCGGTCACATCCGTGCCACTCCCCCCGCCATTTCCGGTACCGTTTTCAGAAACGGTGCCGGTGCTCGATTCACCCGAAGTCGAGGATGAACCGCTGCACCCCAAAACAACCAGGCCGCTCACGAGAACCGACAACACCCAAAACATTCTTGGAAACCTCATAACATACACCTCCTAAAAAACATTCACATCGTAATATTGCACCACTCGCAAAGGATGTTCCCGTTTTTTTATCGGGTCTCAATATTTTTTATGTCGCAGCAGCAGCTCGATGAGCTCGCGCAGGCACCCCCCCCCGCCTCTTGCCGCGCAGACGTAGTGCGCCACCGCCTTGTTGGCTGCGCTGGCGTCCGCCGGGGCGGCGGCGAGGCCGACGCGCCCCATCGCGTCGAGATCATTGATATCGTCCCCCAAAAAAGCGATATTTTCGAGATCGAGCGCCTCTTCGCGAGCGAGCTTTTCGATCGCGGACGCCTTGTCGGAGACCCCCATCTCCACCCGGTCTATCTTGAGCTTCGCGGCCCTCTTCTCGACGATCGGGGTGCGCTCTCCGGTCATGATCGCCACGCGGTAGCCCGCTTTGCGCCACAGCTCGATGCCCATGCCGTCGCGGGTGTTGAACTTCTTGAGGCGCTCGCCGTCCGGCCCATAGTACATGCCGGCGTCGGTGAGGACACCGTCGACATCGGTGACGATGAGGTCGATGGCCTGGGCCCTCTTTTCGATATCTCGAGCGGGGCCGCGCCTCGCCAGGAGCTTCTCCGCGTCGGCCCAATCCTCGGGCTCGTCGAGCTCCAGCGCCGACTCCCGCCCCATCTCCCAGCTCTCGATGCGCCCGGAGAGGCGACATCCGCTGCTCAGGAGCGCCGCGCGCGTCGTGATATAGAATGCGCCGTTTTCGAGCAGCTCACCATCCCAGTCCTGCCGCCGCGGACGGCGCAGGGGATCGTAGTTGACCGCCTCCACGCCGCCGTCAGGCCTCGAGCGCCAGCGGAATCTGTGCTCGCGGGTCACCGACAAAATGGAGTCAGCGCCGACGCGGACCATCTTTTCGATCGCCCCTTTGAGATCCTCTCCCGTGACCAGCGGGCTCGTCGCCTGAATGAGGGCTATTTTGTTAAAAGATCGCGCCCGCGCGAAGTCGAGGAGCGCCGACTCTGTGGAGGCGGTGTCGGTTGCCGTCAAAGGGTCCCTGTCCACGATCTCCAAGCGGGGATCGCGAATCTGCCCGGCGACCTCGCGTATGCGGTCGTCCTCCGTGGCTACGAAAACCCGCTGGAAGCGCCCGCATTCGAGAGCCGCGAGCATGGTCCAGTGAACGAGAGGGCGTCCCCCCAGAGGCTTGATGTTTTTCAGCGGAATCGATTTCGAGCCGCCCCTAACCGGGATAAACGCTACGACGTCCACTTTATCTGACCCTTCTTCAGCTTGTCGCGCTGCACCTTCTCCACCGGAAGAATCTCGTCTTTTTTGGCGTCGAGGGCCAAAAAGACGTGCCGGACGTCCCGGGCGAGCCTCCTGAGGCCGTCCGGTTCCAAGCTCGCCGCGTGGTCGGTGCCCTTCCAGGTCCTGTCCAAGGTAAAATGCCGCTCGATGAACATGGCGCCCATGGTCATGGCGGCGATGTCGGCGGCGATCCCCAGGTGGTGTCCCGAAAAGCCCACGCTGGCGACGCGACTTCCATAGGACGCGATGAGCCGCGGTATCTCGCCGAGGCCGATGTCCTCGAAGGCGACCGGGTAACCCGAGGTGCACGCGTAGATGACGAGCGCGTCAGCCCGTCCGGCCCTCTCGAAGAGCTCCACCACCCGCTCTTCTTCCGCCCGGGTGGTCATTCCAAAGGAGACGTGCACCTGGCCCCCATACTCCCCCGCCAAGATCTCCAGCAGCTCTTTGTTTTGATTACAGGCCGATGGAACCTTGATGAGGACAGGGTCCAACGAGACGATCTCCCGGGCCGAGGTCACGTCCCAGACCGAGGTGCTGTAGTCGACCTTGTAGGTCTCGCAGACCTCTTTGAGCCTTCGATGCTGGTCGACGTCAAACTCCAAAGCCTCCCTGTGGGCGCCATACGTCGGACCGTAGGCAAAGATCGGGTTCGGATGGGGGCGCCCATACTCGTCTGGGCTCAAAAGCTCCTTGGGGTTTCTCTTTTGAAACTTGACGATGTCCGCGCGGCAGACCGTGGCCGCCACCATCACCATCTCCTCGGCCAGGTCGATGTCCCCCTTGTGGTTGCAACCGATCTCCGCGATAACCTTGGCTCTGTGTCCGGCATTGGGCGCGGCTTCTTGATACGTCGACATAAAACCTCCGCGTACGCGTTTTCAAACTGCAGCGAAAAGCGTAGCACGGTCTCGTCTATCGTCCCGTAATCAAAGAGACGTTTCGAAATACCTCGGCCCTTTTTGGGGGGACTTCAATAGCGGAAGATGGCGCTGACCTTGGCACCGTTGGGGATGCGCTTGCGGTCGATGGCATAGACCGTACCCCCGTGGAAGAGGGTCTGCAAGGCCACCGTGTCCAGGAGATCTTCGGCGTCGGTGCGGGGCTTTTCGTCGTAAATCTCGATGCGACCGCTGCCGGGCTCGAACGTGCCCCAGGCGTGGTCATCCAGAGCCACGAAGGCAACGTCGACCCGCCCGCGATCCGCCGCCTGGATCACCGTGCGCAAGCTCGCGCTGGTCTGATCGGTGTCGCTCATGTCCCAAAAACGGGTGATGGCGCGATCCCGCTCTCCCAAAAAGCGCGGCTCCACGATCTGCCAGGCCTTTTGGTGCAGCTCCGCGACGGTCATGTTGTCCGGGCTGCCCTCGATCCCGGCCTCCATGAGATCCCTGTACTTGCTAAAAGAGCGGTAGAGGCCGATGTACTTTTCGACCGCAGCCACCACCAACGGAGTGCGTTGATGCACGAGGAGCTTCCGCACGCCGGAGTCCACCACAGTCAAAAACCGGGCGACCTCCCGGTCATCGGTGACCACCCCCCCCCCGGAGCCGTGATAGATCGGCGATCGGCCTCCGCCGCTGCCGCTGTGAAACTGAAGCGTATTTTGCTCGAAGTCGTAGCCGACCACGTCGTTGAGGCTGCGGGGGATGGCGTGCTGGTCGAGCTCGCGGATGTTTTCGCGAGAGGCCTCGAACAGCCGCACGTTTTTCTGGCTGAGGGCCAGGATGTGAAAACGACCGTCACCCGTCAAAAGCGGCAGCAGCGGCTTGAGGTGGTACCGCGCGGCCACAGTGACGAGCCTCTCGACTTCCATTGGCACGCGATACATGCTCATATCGCCCCCGGACATGAAAAGAGCGAGCCCTTCGCTCTGGTACCTCCAAAATCTGCCGTCGTCGAGGAGGCGACGGGCGGGCGCCAAGAGGCGGTCGGTCTCAGTTTTCTTGTGGCCGGCCTCTTCCAAGTCTTTTTCGGCTTCGGCCAAGGCGGTTTTCACTTGGATAGGGTTTTGAAAAGTGTCGATTCCAGCTCGGTGAGTCGGCACGTAGATGGAAACGCAAGGTGGAACGGCCTGGACGAAGAGTCTCTTCAGCTCGCTGTGATCCAGTAGGCTCATCTTCACCCCCTTCTCGTTTAGGGTTTTTTTGGACTCTCTAACTCTTTGTACTCACAATGTACGAACTCTCCTTCAATTCGCAACACGACCTGGCCCCATACCTCGCCTTTTGCGCGGCAGTCAAAGCTCGGCTTTCTAGTATATTTACAGATATCTCAGCGCCAAAGCGCTCAGCATCTGGGACGGGGCGTTGGCTCGAACGTAGTTTTCATCGATGAGCGGGACTATTTTCTTGGTGCGAACCGACGCATACCAATGCACACAGACTGTTCCATCTGTCAGGACATCATCGGGTCTGGGATTTTTCGTCTTCTTAAACCAATGCTCGGACACCTCGGGCGCGAGGGGATAGAAGCGCTTTGGCCCATGGACCACCAGATCGTCGCCCCGATACTTCTCCACCTCGGTCGCCAAGAGGTGGGTTCCCAAGGCAAAGCGGCGCAAGCTCTCTTTCTCGGGCAGCTGCGTCATCATGTCGAGAAGACCCAGCACGAACGCGTGTGAGGGCGCGGCGCCGAAGACCGCATTGTTGACCGCCTCGAAGTACGCTCTCTCGAGGTACCTAAAGAGGCGCCAGCCCATGGGGAGCCTGCGACAGACATCTCGCGCGCCCAGGCGAAGGGCCGCCTTGGCCCACACGATCGGGCTGCGCGAGTAGGCCACCCGGCGGGGCAAGGCGATGTGCTCGACGCCGCAAAACACGCCGGTACCGAGCAGCGCTTCGAAAGATCCGATGGTGATGGTGTCTGTGTCGAGGTAGACGCCCCCTTCTCGAGCCAGGATCGCCGCGCGGACCATGTTCGCCCGGGCCGCGGGCTGGGTGAGCTTTCGGTAGAGGGTGACGAGGGCGGGGCCGCGCTGCTCGACGCCTTCGAGCGCCGCCTCGGGATCGAGCTTTTTGAACTCGACCTTCCTCGTCTGTCCGGCCAACCGGCCGCCGGGAGTCTCGTCGATATCGTCCGCGTGGTGGATGACGACCCGCTCGAAGCCCCCTTGCTGGGCCGCGGTCTTGGCCGCGAACCCGTAGATCCATGGGAACTCGCGTCCGAACCAGATAAAATGAGCCGTCTTGGGAATCATCGGGCACCTCCTCGGGGGCTCTCTAGCGCGACAGCTTGACGCCGCACAGGCGCTGATAAAGGTCGAGCGCGTAGCTGTCTGTCATGCCGCAGACGTAGTCGGTCACCAGAAGCAGCCTGTCGTAGGTGGGAGGCTCCTTCAGCCCTCGGGTGCGGCCTGTGTGATAGTTTTCGCAGATGAACCGGTAGTTGCTGGAAATGAGTGAGTACAGTTTGCCCTCGCGGGCCGTGGGGTCCTTGCGCTCGTCCGAGGCCACCGCCGCCACGAAGTCGGCGAGGAGGCCGCGGATGACCTTCTCTCCGGTCAGCTCCTTGTCGATCACCATCTGATGGTTGAAGACGTAGCGCCGCGCCAACTTCTTGAGCGCCGTCCGAATGGAGGCCGCTCGAGAGCACGCGAGCAGCTCCCCGTCGAAGTCCCCTGTCATGATGTCGTCGTAGCGTTCGCGAAACGCCTCCACCACGGCGCGGATCATGAACCCCTGAACGAGCGCCCGAAACCGGCCGATGGCCACCTCGCGCTTGTCCCTCTCGTGGCAGATCACGTCGACCTCGCGCACGTAGTCGTCCAGCGTGTCGCACAGCCACCGCGCCTCGGACGCGTCGCAGTGCTCGCAGATGATCCCCTTGAGGTCGTCGAGACCCAGCGCGTTTTTCTTGTAACCGTCTTCGATGTCGTCGGCGCTGTAGGCAATATCGTCCGCCGCCTCCAGCAAAAACGCCAGAGGGTGACGCCCGCGCGCGATGCCGGTCAGCTCTGCGATGGTGGCGAATTTTTCGCGCTCGGCCTGAAAGTAGCCGTGCTTGTGGTAGCTGGCCCCCAGGTCGCGGCGGTTGCCCGTCACGGAGGAGCGCGGGTACTTCAAGAGGCTCGCCAGGGTCGCCGAGGTCAGGTTCATCCCGTAGTTGACCTCGTTGCGGTTGGGCGTCAGGTACTGCAGATGGGTGGCGATGCGGAAGGTCTGCGGGTTGCCGTCGAAAAAGACGAAGTCGGCGCGCTGGGCCTCGTCGAGCTCCTCGCGCCAGCGCCCCTCGCTGGAAAACAGCTCGGCGAAATAGCGCCTTATCGCGTGCTCGCCCGCGTGGCCAAAAGGCGGGTTGCCCAGATCGTGGATCACCCCCGTGGTGGCGAGGATGGCCGGGACCTTGCCGGTGTCCGAAACTTCGATATCGCCGCGCTCATCCCGCAAGAACCGCTCCACCACAGCGCCCAAGGAGCGGGCGATGGCCGAGACCTCCAGAGAATGGGTGAGCCGGGTGCGCACGAAGTCGCCGCGCTCGAGGGGGAACA
>JAABTR010000174.1 GCA_011389755.1 Deltaproteobacteria bacterium
GGAGCGGGCGATGGCCGAGACCTCCAGAGAATGGGTGAGCCGGGTGCGCACGAAGTCGCCGCGCTCGAGGGGGAACACCTGGGATTTGTCCTGCAGCCTGCGAAACGGCGAGCTGAAGATCACCCGGGTGTAGTCATCCTCGAAAGGGTTGCGACCATCGAACACCGGGCCGCGCTGCCCGGCGCTCTCGAGCTTGCTGCGGGTGCGCAGGGTCTGGTCGCGAAGCAGGTTTTTCCAGGAGAGTCTCGTGTCACCCATTGTCAAATCCGGCCTTTTGTCTTCCGCTTGGTAACATCATAGGCCGCTTTGCTCAACTCACGTGCGTTCACTTCGAGGGGTGGGTCTGGCTGCGCAGATCGAGGACGCGGCTGAGCTCGTCTTCGGGCAGGACCTTCATCTGCACGGCCACCTCGCGGACGGTTCGCCCTTCTTTGTCCGCGCGCTTGGCGATCTCGGCGGCTTTGTCGTAGCCGACGTGGGGTGCGAGGGGCGTCGCCAAGGACAGCGACTGCTCCACCATGGAGCCGATGCGCGCTTCGTCCGCCTGCAGACCGTCGACGAGCTTGTCGGCGAAGACCCGGGTGGCCCGGGCGAGGAGCCGGGCCTGCTCCAGGAGGTTGCGCGCGATGAGCGGCTGCATCACGTTGAGCTGCATGGGGCTGAGCATCCCGCCTACGCCGATGGCCGCGTCGTTTCCGACCACCTGGGCGCCCACCTGGATGAGGGCCTCGGCGATCACCGGGTTGACCTTCCCCGGCATGATGCTAGAGCCGGGCTGGACCGCCGGAAGCCTGAGCTCGCCGAGACCGAGCCGGGGGCCGGAGCCCAGCCACCGGATGTCGTTGGCTATCTTGATGCAGCTGATGGCCACGCTGCGCAGCGCGCCGCTCATTCGAACCGCCGCGTCCCTGGCCGCGTGGGCCTCGAAGTGATTCGAGGCCTCTTTGAACTCGAGGCCGGTCAGCTCAAAGAGGCGCGCGCTGACCCGTGCGCCGAACTCGGGGTGGGTGTTGAGCCCCGTGCCCACGGCGGTGCCTCCGATGGCGAGCTCTCTTAAGTCGGCGAGGCTCCTGCGAACATGAGTGACCCCATGATCGATCTGAGCCGCGAAGCCGGAGAACTCCTGACCGAGCCTTATGGGGGTCGCGTCTTGGAGGTGGGTCCTTCCGATCTTGACGATGTGGTCCATCTCGGAGGATTTCCTCGCGAGGGCATCTCTGAGGTGCTCCAGAGACGGCACGAGCTCTTTTTCGATGAGCTTTGTCGCCGCCACATGGATCGCCGTGGGAAAGACGTCGTTGCTCGACTGGCCCATGTTCACGTGATCATTGGGGTGGATCGGGTCCTTGGAACCGATATTGCCTCCCAGCATTTGGATGGCGCGGTTCGAGATCACCTCGTTTACGTTCATGTTGCTGCTGGTGCCCGACCCGGTCTGGAAGACGTCCACCGGGAAGTGCGCGTCGAGCTTGCCCGCGACCACCTCCTCACAGGCCTTTACGATGGCGCCCGCCAGAACCGGCTCCAGCTTGCCCAGATCGCGGTTCACCGCGGCGCACGCCTGCTTGACAAACCCGAGCGCCTCGATCATTTCCCGGCCGATCCCCGCTTTCGAGATCGGAAAATTTTCCACGGCGCGGGCGGTCTGCGCCCCGTAGAGCGCGTCGCCGGGGACCTCGAGCTGCCCCATGGTGTCTTTCTCGATACGCGTGGTCATGCTGCTCCTCCGATGAAGGTTTCGACAACAAACGCCGACTGCGGCACCGATATTGTCGGTTTCGCATCTATAACTCCACTTTTCATCGGTGTCTTTTGGGCTTTTTAAAAAAAGGTGAGGGCGGCGGTCAGCCCGGGGAATCAGCGCTTCTTGAGCGCCTCTTTGAAATGCTGCTCGGCTCGATCCCAGTCCACCACATTCCAAAAGGCTGCGACGATGCTCTTGGTTTTTTCAAGCGCCCGCGGCGTCGCAAAATCCCCAAAGGAAGGTTATCGTCTCAAAGACCCCGACATTTTTTTGTCCTCGCGCCTCCAAACAGGCGGGCGCCTTAAAAAAGGTGAGCTGAAGATGACCAATACGACCTTCACCCTCCCCGAAGAGCTGCACAGATATCTTTTGTCGGTATCCCTGCGCGAGCACCCCGTCCTCGCCGAGCTGCGCGAGGCGACAGCCTCCCACCCCGAGTCGAACATGCAGATCGCTCCGGAGCAGGGGCAGCTCATGGCGCTGCTCGCCCACCTCCTAGGTGCCCGCAAGTACCTCGAGGTCGGCGTCTTCACCGGCTACAGCTCCCTGGTGATGGCTCTGGCGCTGCCCGAAGACGGCCGCGTGGTGGCCTGTGACACCGACGAGGCGGCCGCCCAGACCGCGAGGTCATTTTGGAAGCGCGCCGGTGTCGAAGGCAAAATAGAGCTCATGCTCGGGCCGGCGATCCGCTCACTCGAAGAGCTCGCGGGATCTGATGAGCGGGAGACGTTCGACTGCGCTTTCATCGACGCCGACAAAGAAAACCAGCACATCTACTTCGAGCTTTTGCTCGGGCTCGTGCGCCCCGGGGGCCTCATCATGGTGGACAACACGCTGTGGAAGGGCAAGGTGGCGCAAGAGAGCCAAAACGATCCCGAGACCGCCGCGATCCGCGACTTCAACCAGCGCCTCGCAAAGGACCGGCGGGTGGAGCTGAGCCTCGTCCCCATCGGCGACGGGCTCACCTTGGCCCGCAAGCTCTGACGGAGCGCGCTTACAGGCGATCTCTTTTAAAAAGACTCTTGGCGATGGCGCCGGCCATATCGGGGTTCTCCTTGAGACGGCGGACGCTGTAGGCGTACCACTCGGGGCCGTAGGGCACGTAGAGGCGCACCTCGAAGCCTTCTTCTCGCAGCCTCTCGAGCCCGGAGCGGATGGGGACCCCGAGCAGCGCCTGGAACTCGAGGCGATCTCGGGCACCGGGGCGCTTCTCGATCTCCCAGCGCAGCCTCTCCACGAGGGGAAGATCGTGTGTGGCCAGGCCCACCCGCGCCCGTGGCGCGTCCATGAGGAGGCGCGCGGACTCGAGAAACGACTCCCTTATCTCCTCGCGACCTTGGTACGCGTTTTCCCTGGACTCCTTGTAGATCCCCTTGCACAGCCTCAAGTCGGCGCCCTCCGAGGCAAGCTGCGCGACGTCGTCGACGGTCCTGCGCAGGCGGGACTGAACCACGGTACCCACCCGCGGCCAGATCTCACGGGCGCGCCTGTAGAACTCGAACGTCTTGTCTGTGAGGGTCGCGTCCTCCATGTCGATTCGGACAAAGGTGTCGTTTTGCGCCGCCGCGTCCAAGATCCTCTTGAGCTCATCGAAGGCGCGGCTCTCGTCGATGCGAATCCCCAGCTGGGTGAGCTTCAAGGAGACGTTGCGTTCGAGACCGCGCTCGGCCAGGGCCTCGATGAGCTCCACGTACTGGGAGGCGGCGACCCGGGCCTGACCCAGCTCCACGGTGTCTTCGCCGAGGATGTCCACAGTGGTGCCAAAACCCTTGTGGGACAAGGACTCGAGCGTCGCCAGGGCGTCATCCAGCGCATCGCCGGCGATGTAGCGCCGCGCCACCTTGTGCACGATTATCTTGGGAACCGCGGGCAGGACCCAGGTGACAAACCGATTGAACATTTTTCTTTGCTGCCTTTCGGCCACCGCGCAGACCCCGCGCCTTCGCGAAGTCCCCCGGTCGCTCTCCACCGAAGAGCTAGTCACGCCGGGGCATTGCGTCAAGTTACGATGCAAAGCCGCTCTACGTCCAAAGCGTCAAGCCCCATCTTGACAAGCCGCGGCAAAGGAGAAACGCTGACACTTCTTCTTCCAAAAAAACGCAGGAGGATCTCATGCCGGTGCACCCCAAGAGCTGGCGCTACTTGACCCAAAGTGATCTGGGAGACGACGTGGCGGACATCAAGAGCTCCTTTGCCAACCACGTTGAGTACACCCAGGGCAAGGACGAATTCACTGTAACACCCACCGATTTCAGCTTCAGCCTCGCCCGGACAGTTCGGGACAGGCTGCTCGATCGCTGGAGCAAGACCCAGCAGCGCTACTACAAGGAGCGGGCCAAGCGCGTCTACTACCTTTCGATGGAGTTTCTGCTGGGCCGCCTGACCCGAGAAGGTCTCTCGAACCTCGGCCTGCTCGACCGGGCCCGCGCCGCTCTCGAGGAGCTGGACCTCGACGTCGCAGACGTGCTCGAACAGGAGAGGGACGGCGGGCTGGGCAACGGAGGGCTCGGGCGCCTGGCCGCGTGTTTCCTCGACTCCATGGCCACCTTGGGCATCGCCGGCATGGGGTACGGGATCCGCTACGAATACGGGATCTTTCGGCAGACCATCGAAGGGGGGCGCCAGGTGGAGGTCCCGGACAACTGGCTGAGGTTCGGAAATCCCTTCGAGATTCCGCGCCCTGAGATCCGCTACAACGTCCACTTTTACGGGACCGTGGCCTCCCGACTCGACGATCGCGACCGGCTGGTGTTCGAATGGAAGAACACCCAGAAGGTCGAGGCCATGGCCTACGACTACCTGATCCCCGGATTCCAAAACGACGTGGTCAACACCCTGAGGCTGTGGGGGGCGCGGGCCTCCCACGAGTTCGACTTCGCGAACTTCAACCGCGGAGACTACGTCCAGGCGGTGGAGGACAAAAACGCCTCAGAGAATATCTCGCGGGTGCTCTACCCCAACGACAGCTTTATGGCCGGCCGGGAGCTGCGGCTCAAGCAGGAGTACTTCTTCGTCGCGGCGACGCTCCAAGACGCGGTGCGCAGGCACCTTAAACAGGCGAAGACGCTCAGCGACCTGCCCGACCTGGCGGTTTTCCAACTCAACGACACCCACCCTGCCCTGGCGGTGGCCGAGCTCATGAGGCTCCTGCTCGACGAGCACACCTTCGACTGGGATGAAGCCTGGGACATCACCCGGCGCTGCTTTGCCTACACCAACCACACCGTCCTCCCCGAAGCCATGGAGACCTGGCGCGTCTCCATCCTCGAGAGGATGTTGCCCCGCCACCTGCAGATCATCTACGAGATCAACCGCCGATTTCTCGACGAGGTCAAAAAGAGCTTCCCCAGCGATCCCGATCGCCTCAAGCGGATGTCCCTCATCGAAGAAAACGCCGAGCGCAAGGTGCGCATGGCGAACTTGGCGATCGTAGGCTCCCGGTCCGTCAACGGCGTCTCCAAGCTCCACAGCGACATCATTCAAAAAGACATCTTCGCCGATTTCGCCCAGCAGTACCCCGAGCGCTTCAACAACAAGACCAACGGGATCACCCCCCGGCGATGGCTCCTCGGCTCCAACCCAGAGCTGGCGAGGCTCATCAGCTCCCGGATCGGGACCGACTGGGTGACCGATCTCCAAAAGCTCGGCGCGCTCGCCGACCACGCCGACGATCTCGAGTTTCAGGAGAGCTGGCGCGGGGTCAAACTCCAAAACAAGGAGCGCCTCGCCCGCCTCATCGCACAGCGCTGCGGCGTGGAGGTGAACCCGGACTCGATGTTCGACGTCCAGGTCAAACGCATCCACGAGTACAAACGGCAGCTGCTGTGCTTGCTGCACGTCATCGTGCGCTACAACGACCTGCGCACGGGGCGCCTGGAGGCCTCGGTCCCCAGAACCGTGATCCTCTCGGGCAAGGCGGCCCCGGGGTACGAGGTCGCCAAGGGCGTCATTCACCTGACCCACGCCATCGCAGACAAAATAAACGCCGATCCCGCGACCCGCGACAGCCTCCGCCTGGTCTTCATCCCCGACTACTCGGTGTCCCTGGCGGAGCGGATCATTCCCGCCGCGGACCTTTCCGAGCAGATCTCCACCGCGGGCTTCGAGGCCTCGGGCACGGGGAACATGAAGCTGTCTCTAAACGGCGCGCTGACCATCGGGACCCTGGACGGCGCCAACATCGAGATCCGCGAGGCCGTGGGCGAGGACAACTTCTTCTTGTTCGGGCTCGACGCCGAGCAGGTCGCCCAGAGGCGCGCCGCCAACTCGCCCCACGACGTCCTGGCTTCCAATCCCGACCTGGGAGCCGCCATCGACCTCATCGCCTCGGGGGAGCTCACCCCGAAGACACCGTCCGCGTTCTGGCCGGTCATCGACTCGGTGTTCAAGCGCTCGGATCGCCACATGGTCCTGACCGACTTCGACAGCTACCGGCGCCGTC
>JAABTR010000864.1 GCA_011389755.1 Deltaproteobacteria bacterium
CATCTCGAATCCAGCTGCTGCTCCCGATCTCGGCGCTGCCCCCGATCCAGACGTCATCTCGAATCCAGCTGCTGCTCCCGATCTCGGCGCTGCCCCCGATCCAGACGCCATCTCGAATCCGGCCTCCTCCATCGAAGAAGAGCCCAGCTCAGCCGCTCCGGTGGAGGCAGATCTCCCTCGAGACGAGTACTATTTTTCGGATGATGAGTACGATGAGGAGCATTTTGTAGAACCCTTCGATCTGAGCGAGGCGTTATCCCCGGTGCCCGTGACCAGGGAAGGGCCGCGGGAGTCTTACGTGGGAGTCAGCGTGGTGCGCGTCTTGAGCGGCCGGGTGGTGGACGTCTTCGGCGCCCTTCCCCAAAAGCCCTTTGTCGCCCTCAGGCGGGAGCTGAAGTGCCGAGTCTCAAGGCGCAAGGTCAAGCTGCGCGTCCACCGGAGCCTCAGCGGGGAGTTGAGGGTCCAGGGCCGGACGGTCTTCCTCGACTCCGGCACGCGAAGAAAATATCGTCGCATGGTCCTAAAAGACGGAGACGGCGGCGTGCTCAAAGGGGCAGAGGGCGTCTACAAGCTCAGCGTCTTTAGGCCGCCGGTCATACCCAAGGCGCGTGTCCAGGACAAGAAGGCGCTCTTCAGCGCCTTGGCCTCGCTCTTGGGCTTCGCTTTTGCATTGCATCTGTCGGCGGCATTGGCGCTATTTTTTTTCTTTCAACCGGTTTTGATTGAGGTGGACTACAAGGAGCCGCAAGAGATCTTCGCCGAAGTCACCCTGGAAGCTCTGGAGACGCTCAAGCCGCTGCCCAAAACCGGCCTTGGATCCGAGGATGTCGACC
Organism: Deltaproteobacteria bacterium; assembly: GCA_011389755.1. Taxonomy (GTDB): domain Bacteria; phylum Myxococcota_A; class Polyangia; order JAAYKL01; family JAAYKL01; genus JAABTR01. The sequence continues at coordinate 834 of JAABTR010000864.1, forward strand.
GGAGCGACACCCTATCGTTGTCCGAGAAGGTGCCGGCGATTTTTGGGGAGACTCTGCGTGTCGTTAAGGACCGTAAAAAAGATGTCGCCGGTGTGAGCCGGCAGGAGGCCTTGGGCGAAGAGCCCCCAAAGACCGGCGCGGAAAAAGATGCGACTTTCGAGGAAGCGAGGGGCCGAGTCACTTGGGGAGCGTCGACGGTCATTGTTCAAGGCAGCCTGACTCGAGAAGATGTCGTCGGCGTGGTCGACCGTGATCTGCAGGGGATTCAAGACTGTTATGAGCGGGCCCTGGTCAAAAAACCGGACTTGGCGGGGCGCATCGTGTTTGGTTGGACCGTCAAGTCAAGCGGCCGGGTGGCCGGCGTGTGGGCGCGCCTCTCCACCCTGGGCCGCGCCGGCGTGGTAAGCTGCATCTCCAAGAGAATCCGCGCGTGGCAATTCCCCCGCCCCGCAAACGGCGGCGCGATGATCACCTCTGCGTTTCGATTCGAACCCCTATCCCCCGAGTGAGACAGGCCGCGACGGGACCTGCGCGAGAAGAGACGGCGCCTCCTCAGGGCTCTGTCCGCAGGGCGAATTTCTCTACGCCCGCCGCGGAGATTTGTTCGATGAGGGCTTCGAGCGCTTGGGGATCGACGCCTTCTCGGGTGACGACGATGACGCCTCGATCGACGCCGAGCTCCTGGAGCCGTTTCGGAACGTCTGTGAGGACGAGGGGCTGACCGGCCACCGTGAGGGCCCCGTCGTCGCCAAGGACCACCTCGACCGGCCGCTCCACGAAGGACAGGGGCGAGGGCGAAGCGCCTGGGGGCGAGTTTTCGCCGAAGCTGTCAAGGCCGCGCACGATCCCTGCGGCGATCCCTGCGGCGACCCCGAGGGCCACGGCCGCGGCGATGAGGCCGAGCACGAGCTTTCGGCGGCCCGGGCTCTCCTCATCGGCTTGGACGCGAAGAGCTGCGCTTTGAGCCAGGCGCCCGGCGACGAGCCCGATGACGGCGATGATCGCCGTGACAAACCACGGGTGGGGCATCGTCCACAGTAAAGCCGGGACGATGATCGCCGCGGCGACGATGAATCTGAGCCAAGTCATCTTTGATGTCTCCTATGTGGACCATGGATGCGGCCCCTTGCGCCTTAAGTCCGCGGTCCTTTTTTTCAATTTCGCCGCATTATCGAAAGATGGCAAATATCATAGCCTTGGATGAATCGCCGCGATAAAGTCCTTCGTCGAGTTCAAATTTGGGAGATTGATTCTGGGAGCTGCGCGTTGGTTGGCTCGTGACGAGGACGATACAACGCGCCTTCAGAATGTGATGACCGTCCGGGCCGCGACGCGTCCGGGAGCCAGGAGGAACGCTCATGTCCAAAAAGGATGTCTTTATCGTATCAGCAGCGCGAACCGCGGTGGGGAGCTTCAACGGTTCGCTTTCCAATGTTCCGGCGACCCAGCTGGGCAGCACCGTCATCAAGGAGGCGCTGTCCCGCGCGGGGGTGCAAGGGGACCAGGTCGGCGAGGTCTACATGGGGCACG
>JAABTR010000865.1 GCA_011389755.1 Deltaproteobacteria bacterium
TTGGCGATCTGCGCGTCGAGGGTTTTTAGCTGTTCCTCGAGCTGGGCCTTGCCCTTCACAGGGACCTTGTGCCCCTTCTTCTTTAAAATTCGGCGAATGCCCTTGGCTATCTGCGCGGCTTCTCTGCGGCGTTGGGTCCGGTTGTACGCGCTGTTTTCATCCGGATCGCGCCACAGGGGAAGTTTGTCTCGAAGCGAGTACGTGAAAAACGCCAAGACGGCGAAGACGAGCAGCACATGCCATATCTCGACTTCCTCCATGGCGGGAAAAATCTGCGCACGGACCAAGATCAAGACGGTGAACCAGGCGAGCGTCAGAGGTAGCGCGATGAACCAAAAAAAATACCAGAATCTGTAGAACAAGGATTTCAGATTCAACGAAGTCTCTCCTTAAGTGAGATCGTCCAAGCGCGTGCACAACAAGCGCGCGCAGCCGAACGGATCTTCGCTGGGAGCTTTATATCGTCCGGCTTCTTCTTAGGCAAGGTTCGAGACAGGGCCGCGTTGTCCCAGCCCAACCTTGAGGCGTGAAGCGACCGCGCGGAGCTGTCGTTGTTTGTAGGCCTCGTGGGAAGCCGGTCCGCGCTCGTTGCGTCTATGAGTGGGGCGATCTAGGATCTGAATTTCTGTCCTCACGTAGACTATCGGGCGCGGAATGGGATTGATGCCGTCGGTGACGAAAACCGATTCGTAATTGGGAATCCTAAGGGGCATATCGGCGACCCAGTGGGCCACTCGGTAGTCCGGAGAAGAGTGCCTGTTGGTCAGCGACTGGCCCGCCGCCTGAGCTTCGTCGGAAGGGGAGAGCTGGAGCCGCTCCACGAGCCCGCTGAGGTGAGGGTCGCAGCGGCAGTACTGCAAAAACGGGATCAGGGTGTTGTAGGACTCGCCGGCGACGACGTAGTTGAAAGGAAAGAGATTGGCCATCAAGTAGGCCATGACCGGGAAAATATCGTCGATTGTATTCGTGATGATGCGAAATCGCATTTTGTCGAAGAGCTGAGCCGATAAAGGGCTGCTTTTCGACAAGAGCTTGGTCACCATGCTGGCTTTTCGTTTTCGCCCTCCCATGAACTCGGCGACCGGAAGCTTGTGGGCCATCATCTGGCTCATCAGCTTGTAGATGCGGCGCTCGGCGGCCTGGAAGAGCTCTTGGTCCGTCATGGCCAGGGCCTGCCTCGCTTCGCTGGCGTCGAAGTGGTTGATGATGTGCATCGCCTTGAGCACGGTGCAGGCACACATCCTCCGGTGTCGGTTCGAGGTGTCACCGGCCATTTCGACCAGCTCGAGGAAGCTCGCGTGACGAACCGGCCTCGGGATCGGGAAGTCGAAGGTCTCCCTCAAGTAGACCACGGCCTCATCGCGAATCCGTCCCACGAGGGCGGCGTCTTCGGCGCGGTCCAGATCCAGGCGGTGAGCCCGCAAAAAAGCCTTGGCTTCCTCGGCGCCCAGGCCCAATCGATACCAGTCGAGGACCGTCCCTCCCGTGATGATGAGCCGGACGACCTCGAGATCCCAAAGGGAAAAATCTTCGAGACGTCGATACGGTTCGCCGACGAGCTGTTTTACGCTTTCCATAAACCCGCTGAGACGCCTGGGAGCGAAAAGAAACGATCAGTAAACGATCGGAAGAGGCGACCTGCGCGGTACGCCCAACTGCGCTTGGCCGAACTCAAGATTTGTTGTCGGGCAGGGCTTGGAGATCTTCGGTGGTCTCGGAGTTTCCCAAGGAGACAGTTCCGAAGAAGATGCCGCACGCGATGAGGACGATGAGCAAATTTCCCCAAACCGTACCCGTACACAAAGGGACGAGGACAGCCAACGCTAGGAGTGCAACCGGAGCCAGACGAATCATCTCTTCGCTTCCTTTTGCTTCTATCGGTTTGTGTTTCCGCTATGTAGTTACGTATACCACATGGCTGTAAATTTTGTCAAAAAGCAGTGTTGTTTTAGAGCCCAAGGTCGTTCCTGGCAAGGGAAAATGTGAAAAGGGTGTCGAATTTTTTGTCTCTTGGGCAGGTAGTGGACAACTATCCGTGAAGAGTGGACAATAACGGTGTTTATCGTAAACATTAATGGAAACGCTATCTGTCCCGCGGGGGACACCCGAGGAAGAGGTTTTCGTGGGTATGAGTGAATCGAAAGAACGCGGCAAGGTGTCTGCGCTTCCAGTGCTGCCCTTGAGAAATTCTGTGATGTTTCCGGCTTCCGTGGTGCCCATTAACGTTGGTCGCACGAAGTCGGTTCGTGTCATCGAGGAGATCAGTCGACAGGACGAGAAGTTAATAGCCGTCTTGAGTCAACGGCATGCCGACGTCGACGAGCCTTCGTGGTCTGATCTTTACAACATCGGGACAGCG
>JAABTR010000866.1 GCA_011389755.1 Deltaproteobacteria bacterium
CAGTCCCTGAGAAAGATTTTAGCTCTGACGCTAGAGTTGTGGTGTCTCGCTGCCCATTATTTTGGGAAAGCCAAAAAAAAAGGAACAGGTCGTGTATCGAAAGAGACTCTTGTGGACAATCCTGATCGCCGTGGCTTTGCATCTGGGATGCGGAAAGACGGGTGGTTCCGGTAGCGGCGGCGATGTCGTCTCGACCGACGATGGCTCGGACGTGCCGACGTCGGACGGCGGGGGAGAGTCGGATACAAAAGAGCCTGGGGAGACAGATGACGACCCGATGCCCACCTCGGACGAAGAGGATTCGCAGGGCACCGGGGGCGAAAGCGACACGGAGACGGAAATCGAGATCGATTATTCGTCTTTTCCGCCGAGCCGGAAAGATGACGTGGGGAGCTTCCGCGTCACCTGGAGCCACCCGGACGACGGGCCGATGCTTTTGTCGGTTGCGCACGAAGCACAGAAGGCCCGGGCGCTTTGGCGAAGCGTCCCGGGGGAGCCGTTCGTGGGCGCCCGGTTCGTGCGCGGCGGGATCAACGGATCCCGCGGCTCGTTCGAGGTCGCAGAGGAGATCGTCGAAGAGTGCGTTTTGCCGCAGATCGACAGCATCCGAGGTGAGGACTCGAGGCTCGCGATCTCGGGGCGATTCGCCGACTGCGACGCGGTCTTTCGTCTCGAGTTCACAAGCCTGAGCGAGGCCCATCTGGGCTTTGCCCTCGCGATCGAGCCGGACGAGGACCCCGGGAAAACCTCGGAGCGCTGGCGCGCCGTCTTGACCTACGGCTCCGACGCGGACGAGCACTTCTATGGGTTCGGCGAGCAGTTCACCCACTTCGATCTCAAAGGGCGCCGGTTGCCGATTTTGGTGCAGGAGCAGGGGGTCGGCCGCGGGCTCGAGCCGGTCACTTCCTTGCTCAACGCGGTGGGAAACTCGGGCGGGGCCTGGCACACGAGCTACGCTCCGGTGCCCCACTACATCACCAACACGAACCGATCCCTCTTTCTCGAGAACTACGAATACAGCGTCTTCGATTTCCAAAGAGAGGATCGGGCAGAGGTCCAGGTTCACGCCTCTGAGATGCGCGGCCGCATCCTCTATGGGCGCGATCCCCTCGAGCTCATCGAGCGCTTCACCGAGTACTCGGGGCGCATGCCGGCGCTTCCCGAGTGGGTCGGTCGCGGCGCTGTCGTCGGGCTCATGGGCGGCTCCGAGGTCGTCCGTGAGCGCCTCCTCGCCCTCGAAGAGCGAGGGACTCCCATCTGTGCCCTGTGGACCCAGGACTGGGTCGGCCAGCGCGAGACGGCCATCGCCACGCGGCTTTGGTGGAATTGGCAGGTGGATCGTTCCCTCTACCCGGACTGGGAAGAGCTCATCGCCGAGCTGGGGGATCGGGACGTTCGCGTGATGTCCTACATCAACCCTTACCTCGTGGACGCGAGCAAGAGCGAAATCCACGAGCGCAACCTCTTTGCCGAGGCCCAAGAGGCGGACTACCTGGTCGTCAACGGCAAGGGTAACCCGGTCACCATCGGCAGCGGCGGGTTTAATTTTTCCATCGTCGACCTGAGTAATGACTCTGCTCGCGCTTGGCTCAAGACGATCATGACAGAAGAGTTCGTCGAAAAGGGGATATCGGGCTGGATGGCCGATTTCGGCGAGGCGGTCCCGTACGCGAGCGTGCCTCATTCGGGAGAATCGCCGCACACCTTTCACAATCGCTATCCAGAGCTGTGGGCTGAGCTGAACCGAGAGGTCGTCGAGGAAGCCGGCGGGACCGACGAGCTCGTCTTTTTTTCTCGCAGCGGATTCACGCGCAGCCCCGGCAAGGCCTCCCTGTTCTGGCTCGGAGATCAGCTCGTCACCTGGGATAAGTTCGACGGCATCAAGACCGCCGTGACCGGCATGCTCTCGAGCGGTCTGTCCGGCTTCGCCTTGAACCACAGCGATATCGGCGGCTACGTCGAGATGGACCTGGAGATCGTCTCGTACCGCAGGAGTAAGGAGCTCTTGCTCAGATGGATGGAGCTCGCCGCCTTCACCGCCATGTACCGCAATCACGAGGGGAACTCACCGGACTCCGGCAGCTATCAGATCTACAGCGACGATGAGACGATGGACGCCTTCGCCAGGTTCGCAAAAGTCTACGCGGCCCTCGCGGACTACCGGGCCTCTTTGATGGACGATGTTTCGAGTCGGGGGATCCCCCTGGTCCGTCATCCCCTCTTGCACTATCCGGAGGATCCGGAGGTCTGGGGGCTGGAATACGAGTTCATGCTCGGCCCCGATGTGCTCGTGGCGCCGGTCTTGAGCCCAGGCGAGCAGCAGGTCTCTG
>JAABTR010000867.1 GCA_011389755.1 Deltaproteobacteria bacterium
ACCGCGGATGATCGCACGATTCGCTTCAGAACGGGACCATGGAAAAAAGGGCACCCGGTCACTCTTCTCGATTCCGGGCTGATTGAATTGGATCTCCAAGCAAAGACCCTCACCTATCGAATTCGTTACTGGTGGCAACTCTCCTCGTTAATCCCGGCCTGGTTTTTCGTGTACTTTGCTTACTTTGCGGTCCCCGGCAGCGGCGCCTTCTTGGTCCCCCTTATGGCAGTCGCCACCTTCGTGTTGACCCCGCTGTTGATCCGGTTCTTCAACACAGGCTTCGCTCGCTTCGTTGCCGAGCACGCAGAAAAATCCAACATCCGATTTGAGACCGTCCCCTCAAGACACTGAGACAAGGCTCCGACCCGTCTTCTTGCGAAGCTCCCATCACCGACGAAGGTCGAAAAGCAGCTCTTCAAGAACGAGCTCTTCGTGTACGGCCACGCCGCGGCGCTCCATCGTCGACGCGAGCCGATCGTCCCAAGGCGCGTTGGCGGCTTTGCCTTTTAGAGGTGGGCCGGCCGGCGCTTCGAGGTAGTCGGCTGCGCCAAATCGCCACGGCCTGGCGTCGGTGCGGTCCATCACGCGCCGGGCAATGTGGAGGCCCGGCCAGTCGAAGTCGCCGTGGTAGTACAGCTCGGCACCCTCGCGAGCGAGGCTCTCGAGGAGCAATATGGCAGCAAGGGAGGGCTGGCCGTCGGTGCAGATGAGCGGCCGGGACCCCGGTCCGAGGCGACTCGCCGCGGCCGCGAGCACGGTGATGTTTTCGCATACGAAGATCGGTTCTTCGACGCATTTCATAAAGCGCGGCGGGTGATGAAAGAGCTGGCTGAGGGTGAGCCGCAGGGGCTCTCCGGCGGCGGCGTGGAGCGCGAAGGTTTCGTCCACCAGGCCCCCTCCGTTCGAGGTCAATCCGAGCACGGTGACGGTGGAGCTGAGCTCGTCGCACAGCACGCCAACCTTGGCGCGCCGCCGCGTCGGTCCAGTCGTCGATCCCGGCGAGCCGGCCGGCGTATCGCAGCACCAGCGTCGCCACCGGTGAGCCTTTGTCGAGCCCGTGGCTGTCCCCGGTGACGGTCGCGGCCAGCTCCGGCAGCGGAATGCCCGCCGCCGGCAGCCGCGCGATCACCTCGAGGGCGCGCCGGACCAGGGGACGCGCCACGGCAGGATCGTCGCCGCTCAACCGCCTGAGCACTCCGAGGCTCACAAGCTCGGACCACCACGCCCCCAGCGCCGGGTTCGCTTCGGCGGCGCTTTCAACCTGCGCTTCGATGGCGCCCCACGCGTCGCGCTGCTTCTTCTCCTCGGCCTCGCGATCCACCAGGGGGCCGGTGAGCGCCTCCACGGCGTCGACCAAACTATCGCAGATGCCGGCGCGACAAAGAAGCGCCTCCACCTCTTCGAGCCGAACGCTCAGGCTCTTGCCCGAAAAATCCCGGCGACCGAGAATTCGCCCCAGCGCCTCCCGCTGCTTTGGCGATGAAGATTGCAGAGAAACGACGCCCGCTGCGGGTTTCCCGAGCTCCAGGCGGTTCCTGACCCGATCTACGAGCCACTCGAGCTCGGCCGCTCCCAAAGCCTCGCGAAGTCTTTTTTCGTCTCGGATCACGCGGATCCCTGCTCTGGCATGTCGCCCTCACGCCGCTCCTGGCCGTTCCACACCCAGCGGGTGGTGTGGATGGCGTCGATCCCCGGCTGCCTCGTGAGCTGGTAGATGGCGAGCGCCGAGAGGGTCGAGTAGCACCCCCACTCCCGCTCGCTGGTCATGACGAAGTCGAGGTCGAACGACTCGAGGAGCCCCATGCACTGGCCGCGCATCTCGCGGTCGACCCCCACGAAGGCTTCGTCGAGCAAGATGAGCCGCGGCGCGCTGGGCGAGGCCCCGGCGTAGTGCGCCGCCGCGGCCGCCAATTGGGGCATGGTCAACGCGATCGCCTTCTCGCCGCCCGAGCCGGTGCCGTGGGTCCGCCGCGTGAGCTTGCGCCAGGTGCCGTCCTGCTCGCGGTGGATGGAGAACTCGTGCCACTTGCGGTAGTCGAACGCGGAAAAGAGCAGCTCTCTCCAGGTAAACACCTCTTTCGAAGCCCGCTCGTCGTCGATGCGCCGGTGGAGAAACTCGCCGATGGCGTCCCGGTCCTCGGGGGACCACACGCTCCCAGTCGACAAGAGCCTGCGCCGGGCCTCGACCCATCCGGGCGGGCCGTCGCTCAGGGGCGCCCATTCCAGACGCAGCCTCATCCCGGTGCTGGTGGGGCGCGCTTGAATCTCCTCTTTCATGCGGTGAACC
>JAABTR010000868.1 GCA_011389755.1 Deltaproteobacteria bacterium
GGGCCGGGCGTCCAGCACGCGCAGCTCCACATAGGCCGGGATGTCCGGGCCGGGAAGCTCGAAAAGGAGCGGTTCGCGGCCGTCCAGGGCGAAGAAGGTGCGGAGCTTGGCCGCGGCTTCCATGGAGCCGGCCGGGACATCGAAGGCCAAGGCGGGCGTGTAGAGCTCACAGCGAGAGTCGACAGACGCAGCGCTCACCGGCGCCGGCGAGGACAGCGCGAATTGCACCTTCTTGACCCGCTCGATGGGCGCTATGGCAAACAGCTTGTCTGCCACCTCGAGCAGGCAGACCGAGCCCAGGGGCGCCTTGCGCTCCAGCACCAAGGACAGCTCGGCCGAGCCCCCGGTCTCGGGCTCGGGGCGGACGATCGCCTCCTTTCCCCCAAGCGGCAGCCAGACCGTGTCCTTGCGCGTCGTCGCCTCCTGTTCTTCGCCCGTTCTCTCGAACGCCGGGAGCAGCATCCGCAGCCGCTGCCGACCGCCCGGCGGCGGCGGCGTGCTCGGCGCCAGTAAAAGGGTGCGGGTTCGGGCGGCGTAGGTGCGAAGGAGCTGCCGGCGGGTCCCAACCGGCATGCGGAAACGATCGGGCATCGAGGCCAGCTCAGCCAAGGAGGCGCTGCGGCGCATGTCCGGTCCCGGCGGCTCTTCCACGTCGGGCCTCGAAGGCAGGGCGATGAGCGTCTCGCCCCGAACCCTCGGGACGCGATCCCAGCCGGGCAGCACGGTCAGGTGCACGGCGCGCAGCCAGCCCGGGTGGTCGAAGGCGCCGCTCAGGCGGCTCTTGTCGCTGACGAGCAGGCGGACGTGCAGCGGTTTTCCGACGAGGCCGCCTTCGTATTGAAGCTCGGGCAGGGGCTGCGAGGGATCCGCGGGCTCGCCGTGGAGCGGATCCGTGGGGAGGCACAGCCTGCGGAGCTCGTCGTCGTTCACGGTCAGCCGGAAGCAGACGGGCTGATCTCTTCGGGAGGTTTCCATGACCGGCCAGAACGTCATGGAGACGATCCCCGCAGGCGCTGTGACTTTTAAGTCGCCGGTTTGTTTAAAACTGGCCGTGAGTTTGTCCGAGAACGGGAGGGGGTCGTCGCCTTCGAGCACAGAGAACCGGGTGGGCGCCGCGCCGAGATCGGAGACCAAGAAAGCGGCCGCCGCGCGCTGATCCCGCTCGATCTCAGCCGGTGACAAGGTCCCTTGTGAGTCGGGCCGTAATGAGAAGACTTCGTAGCCGGCGTCCAAGGCGAGCGCCTCGAAACCGCGGCGCGAGGTTCGGGCCAGGTCGTAAGTGACTTGCCAGGAACGCGGCGTCTCATCCCGAACCAGCCTGGAGATGCGGCAAGCGCTTAAGTCGGAGCTCGAATGCTTGAGGGCGACTCGGGAGAATCCAAGCGGCGTGGAGAAGACGACCTCGCCGCCTTCCATTTTCACGTAGGGCCGAAACAGCCAGTCGGTCGTTGGGCCGTCCCACAAGGCGATGTCGATGTCCGCGTTCTTGGCGGTCTCGCACGCGACGCGGTAGACGTCAAAAGGCGCCGCGCGCATCACCAGAGGGCGCTTGGGCGGCCAGTCGAAGGGCTCGGTGATCGCCCCACCCACGGGGGTGAGCGCGCCCGAGACAGGGTCGGCGAGCGCCGCCGTCTCGACCGGCCGGCTCGAGATTCTCTCCTCGGCGGCGAAGGCAGCGCTCGAAGCGATGAGCACAAACAATGCTCCGGTAAGCTGTGGGATCGAAATCTTCATGGATCCTTAACGCTTTTTTGTCACCTTCGTGAGTGCCTCTACGAGCCCCCGGCGCGCTGCAAAGGAGCCCACCATCTTGCGGCGCAGAGACAGGCTGATCTCCAGGTGGGCGAAGCGCCCGCCCCGAGCGTTTATCATCTTGGCCTGGACGTTGGTGACCGCGCCGAGCTCGTTGGACTCGTTGCCGAACACGTGGATCGACTGGTCCGGGACCCTCCAGAGCTCGGCCAGCGCGGCAGACCAGAGCTGTGGCGCCACGCGCCCGTCGGAGACGATGACATCCGAGTCCCGCCAGGCCGCGTCGAACCCGTGGAGCTGGACGAAGAACATGTCCTGCTGGGAATCCAAGACCCCTTCGGTCATCGCCTGAAACAGGTGCCTGGGGTTGTGGGCCGGGTCGGCGGGGTGGGAAACATCGGTGCGCAGCTCGCCTGGGCGGCTCTTGTAGCGGTTCAAGGTGTTCAACATGAACCACCTCGCCTTGGTCTCTCGAAAGAGCTTGTAGCCAAGGCCCGAGGTGTTCAGATCGTGGAAGCTGTGGGGGGACTGGACGGCCAACGCGATGGCT
>JAABTR010000869.1 GCA_011389755.1 Deltaproteobacteria bacterium
CTCGGACCTTGTCGATGATCCCGCCTGCGTCGATTTTGTAGTGCGCGTAGAGGTCTTCTGGATAGCCCACCAAGGAGAACTCATCTGGGATGCCGACCTTTTCGAAGGCGCAGCCCTTTCCGCTCGCGGCGATCACGTCGGCGACCGCGCTTCCCAGCCCGCCCAGGACAGAGTGCTCCTCGACGACGAGCACCCTGCGCGTTTTGAGCACCGCGGCCATGATCGCCCCTGAGTCGATCGGTTTGATGGTGTGCACGTTGAGCACCTCCACGCTCAAGCCGTCTGTGTCCTCGAGCACCCGAGCGGCCTCGGCGGCCTGGAGCACGGTCACCCCGCAGCAGATGAGGGTCACGTCCGTGCCCGAGGCGATCGACACGGCCTTGCCGATCTCGAACCCGTAATCTTCAGTCTGGTAGTGGACCGGCTCGAACCCGCGGCCGATGCGAATGTAGACAGGGCCGGGGTGATCCACGCACGCTCTCACCGCGTTGGCGGTCTCGATGCCGTCGGCCGGGACGATGACCGTCATGTTGGGAAACGAGCGCAAAATCGCGATATCCTCTTGAGCTTGGTGGGTGCTTCCGGCCGTGCCGAAGGAGATCCCCCCATGGGTGGCGATGATCTTGACGTCGAGATTCTGGTAACAGATGTCGGTTCGGACCTGCTCGCAGGCTCGCATGGAGGCAAAGGCAGACATTGTCGAGACGAACGGCAGCAGGCCGGACTTGGCCAACCCGGCGGCGACGCCGAAGAGATTTTGTTCGGCGATTCCCACGTTTATGAACCGAGAGGGAAAACGCTGCTCGAATTTCCCGATATTCGTCGATTTCGCAAGGTCGGCGGTGAGCCCGATGATTTGCGGAAACTTATCTCCAAGCTCGCACAATACGGCGCCGTAGATCTCGGACTGGGTCATATCGTTTGCATCATAGACCGTCCAGGTGGTCCCTGTTTCTAATGCCATGTCTCACCTCCCAATGATCGCGGGGATTTTTCCCGGCAAATTTGGCGTCTCGCCCGGTAAAGGCTCTAAGCCGCGTACATTTTCGCGATCGATACGCGGGCGCGCTTTGCCAGCTCGGAGTTCATGCTCCCGTAGTGCCACTTGACGTCGTTCTCCATGTAATCGACGCCCTTGCCTTTGACCGTGCCTGCGATGATGACCACCGGCGCCTCCCGCTTTTCGATGGCGAACGAGAGCCCTTCGTCGAGCTGTGCGAAGTCGTGGCCGTCGAGCTCTTTGACGATGAAGCCGAAGGATCGCCATTTGTCGGCGAACGGCTCGAGCGCCATCACCTCTTCTGTGGGGCCGTCGATCATCAGCGCGTTTCGGTCGACGATCGTGATGAGATTGTTGAGCTTGAAATGACTGGCGCACATGGCCGCTTCCCAGATGGAGCCCTCGTTGCACTCTCCGTCCCCGAGGATGCAGTAGGTGAGCCACTGCTGCTTTTGGAGCCGCGCCCCCATAGCCAGCCCCACGGCCATGGGCAAACCGTGCCCCAGAGATCCCGTGGAGACATCCACGCCGGTCACCTTGAGGCTGTCGAGGTGCATGCCGAAAGGAGAATTGAATTTGTTGAAATTTTGGAGCAGCTCCATGCCGAAATAGCCGCGCCGGGCGAGCACCGCAGCGAGCCCGACCCCCCCGTGGCCTTTGCTCAGGATCAACCGGTCCCTGTCTTCCAGGCTGGGTTGGGCCGGGTCGATCCTCAGAAATCTATAGTAGAGAATCGTGAGGATGTCCGCCATGCTCAGGGCACCGCCGATGTGGGCACCCCCCGCCCACTCGGTCACGTTGACGATGTCGGTTCGAAGCTCCATCGCCTTTTCCTGAAGGCGCTTTATCTCGTTTTTTTCGATAGGCACTTTTGTTCTCCCCTTTTGTTAAAAAAAGTCGGTGTCTTTACACCGGGACCGACCCATGTCGTCTCAAGACTCCGAACGCTTCGTCTGCGATCTCAAGGGTTTTATCGATGTCTGCGTCTGTGTGGGCGGTGGACAGAAACCAGTTGTGGTGGGAGGCGAAGAACGCCCCTCTTTTTGTGCACTCACCGCACCACCTCTGATGCAACATTTGACTGTCGTCGTCCGCTATTCTCAAGTAGGGCATGGCCGGGTGTCCGGTTGTCTTTAGCTTAAAACCATGACCCTGGGCGCTGCTCGAAAGACCCGCGAGCAGCTTGTTGCCCTGTCTCAACATGATCGAGGGGGCATCTATTCTCCTGAGCTCCTTGAGGCACGTAAGGGCCGCGGCCATGGGAGCGGCCTGGTACCAGTAG
>JAABTR010000870.1 GCA_011389755.1 Deltaproteobacteria bacterium
TCGCATAAACGCAGCGTCTTCCTGGTACAGGCTTACAAGAGATTTTTTTCATTCGCGATTGAGGCCGGCTGGATGCCGTCCTCGAAAGGAATGCTTATATGCAATGCGGCGATTATAAACACATATGTGAACCCCTGTGCTCTCTATCTATTCGCGCTCTTTTTCTCTTCGCTGTGATAGCACCTGTAATATGCTCGTGTGAAAAAAGTACAAAACACACGGATCTTTCGGTGGAGCCCGACGTGCTTTTGCGCGGCCAGGTTCATGAGGTTTTTCTCCAAACCTCGGGCGGATTTGGCGACGGGAAGGTTCGCGTAGAAATCGAGCCAGACGTGGGCGTCCTCTTGGGAAAGCCGATATCCGAGGAAGACGGCGGCGTGCGGGTTTTACTCAAGGCGAGCATCGATGCGCCCCTGGGGCCCCGCAAGGTTGTGGTTTACGCTGAAAAGTTCAAAGCCGATGGACGCCTGCGGGTCTCCGAAGGAAACGCGAAGACGCAGCCGCTCAGTTTCACCCCCGCGGTGGTGCCTCGGGGAGCGCGGACGGCGGTCATCGCGTCGGCCGAGGTGGATATTTTCTCAGAGCCTTCCGCTTGCTCTGTGAGCATTTCAGGGGGGGAGGCGGTCGCGGGCGAGGTCACCGAGGTGATCGACCCGAGGCACGCCCGGGTTGCGTTTGATGTGTCGAGCGAGGTTTCCCTGGGCGCGGTGGAGGTCGTGATCTCTGCCGAGGGGCAAGAGCTCAAGGGGCGTTTGGGGATCGATTTGGGCGACGAGCACGGGTCGGCTTCGCTGGAGATACACCCCAAGACCATCGCGCCGAGCGAGATGATCCTCGTGACGGCGACGGCGGTGGCGAGCCATTTCAGCTCGGAGACGTCGATATTTTTCGAGCCCGGCAGCGGCTTGAGCGTGGAGGAGCTCTCGGTGGATTCCCAAACGGCGCTTCGCTTTGTCGTGGCGGCGGCGCCGCTCGTTGAGCCCGGTCCGCGGACAGTGACGATTCAAAGCCCGGCCGGGGAAGGGTTCGAGACCCTCGTGGCGGTGATGACCGTTTCTCAAGGCCCCACCATGCGCGCCTTGATGGCGTCGGGGAAAATTGGGGAAGACGACCTGGAAGTAGAGCTCGTGGGGGAAAAGACCCACTTTTTGAGCGGCTCGACCAGCCTGGAGGTCACGCCGGGGCGGGGTGTGAGCACCTCGTATTACGAGGTCAAGAGCCCCACGCTCATCGAGGCCCGCGTGGACATCTCAAAGGACGCCGAGCCGGGGTTTGTGACCTTTACGGCGCGCACTTTTTTGGAGAGCGGGTCAGATGAGGTGGTCACGGCTTTGTTTGAGGTGCAGGCCGCGACTCAAGCCGAGACCGACGAAGAAGACCCCGAGACCGATGAAGAGGTCGAGGAGTGCTCCGAGATAACGTTGGACCCGCCGGAGCTGGGCACGGGCCGGTTTTTCAAGCTGGTGCAGATCGTCGGCTCCAAGGATTCGGCCTGGTACGAGGGCGAGGTCGAAGTTTCCATCGTGGGGCCGAGCGGCGAGGTGTTCGTCGCCGACAAGGTTTTGAGAGAAAACGGCGGGGAGCGGGTGGTGCCTGCGTGCACGGTGGCCACGCCGTGGAAGGTCGATTGTCAGCTCACCGCTGGGCTGCACGCCGAGCCGGGCGATTACCGCGTCGAGGTTAGAGCCGGCGGCGAGACCACCTGCGGGACTTTGAAGGTCTCGGCGAGCGACGTGTTCGAGGCCCAAATTCCAGGGGCCGAGCTCCCGGTCTACAACGCGTTTACCGGGCAGATTGGGGCGGACCCGGCAGGGCGAGCCGACTTTTACCGGGTGGAGGCCAATGCCGGAGACCGGGTGGTGTTTCACGGGGTGTCCAAGGTCCGCCCCGGCTTCAACCCGACGCTGCGCCTGGTCACCGAGGATGGTCGCGACTGGACGGTGTTTAAGGATGACGAGACGAAAAACGGGATCGACTCTCGTTTTGTCTACGTATTCGACCGTGACACCGTAGTTTACGTGGAGGTGGCGCCCCGGCTCGAGAGCCAAAGCGGGGGCTACGAGCTCTACATCTACCGGCTCACCCACGGCGATGAGACGCCCATCGAAGAGCTCGCGGCCGCCGAGGGCGTGGTGGAGCTGAACCTATCACAGGCGCCTCACCTCATCCGCTCGCGGCTCGAGAGTTTTAACAGCTTCGACGTCTATGGCCTGAGCGGCAAGGAGCCCGTGGCCATCGACGTGATCGCCCGCAGGCTCGCCC
>JAABTR010000871.1 GCA_011389755.1 Deltaproteobacteria bacterium
GAAAAAGTCGGCGGCACCCTCCATATCGCCATCGGAGCGAGCTACGACAAGTGCATGGTGGAAGATCCGTCGAGCGAGGCGGGGAAAGCCCTGCTCGACGCCCTCAAAGCAGACGGCATCTTCAACAGCTCGGCCCAGCACGTGGACATCGTGGCCGACTTCCGGCCCGGAGGATGTGGACGGCGCGTCTTCTTGGACGACACAGAGCTGGTGGTGGAAAAGAACCTCTGGAGGGTCAAGGGCAGCTCAAGCTAAAAAAGCGGCTCAGCGGATATAGCCCGCGTTGCGCAGGGCTTCCATCGTCTCTGGGCTGAGGGCGGGCACGTCCGGGGAGGGTTTGTCCTCGATGAAAGGCGCGAGGGCCTCGCGCAAAGAGCGCAGCTGGGGAAGATCTTTCTTTGCCTCGTAGATGCTCGTTTTCTCTTCGGGGTCGGCGAGCAGATCGAAGGCCTCGTACCGATCGCCGTCCCACGCCAGGGTGGGCAGGTTCCGCGGATCGGGCTGGTCGACGGTCGGGTGCAGCTGGTCGAGCTTGCGCGCTGTGCTCGGCGGAACCTTGTGGTGGTGTACCAACTTGTAGCGCCCCTTGCGGATGGCCTGACGCCGCACGCCGTGAGCGTTGTACTGGCTGAAACGCACGCGCTTTGTGTCCCTTTGGGTTTTGTCCAAAAATTTCGACACGCTGATCCCCCGCAGACTCTCGTCGATGAGCTCGGGGTGGCCGGAGAGCTCCAGCAGGGTGGGCGCTAGGTCGATGTGGGTCGTCGGGCTGTCGTCATAAACGCCCCTAACGGGAAGATTGGGCATATCCAAAATCAGCGGCATGCGCAGCGCCGGCTCCCACATATGGTACGCGTGCAGATAGCAGTTGTGCTGACCAAAGAGCTCGCCATGGTCCGAGGTAAACGCCACCACGGCGTTGTCGAGGAGCTTTTTTTCCTTCATGAAATCGAGCAGTTTCCCTATCTGCTCGTCCATGTACCGGACCTCGTCATCATATGCCGCGACGATGCGATCGTGCGCATCCTTGGGCAGCGGCTTTTTGTACTCCTTGTACGGGTGCTCGATGATATGCCCGGACGGCACCTGCTTGAGAAAGTGCCAATCGTCTCGAGGCGGCCGATACGGCGGGTGGGTGGAGGTCAAAAAGAACACGGCGAAGTAGGGCTCGTCCGACTCGGCGATCTTCTCGAACCATTTGATGGCTTTTTTCACCAAGATGCTGTCCCGAGGAAAGGCCTTGACCCCCATCGCTTCGATGTCCTGATAGTGGTCGTAGCCCTGATCGAAGTTCCAGCGCCCTCGTATGAGCCCATTGCCGATAAAAGAGGCCGTGCGGTACCCCGCCTTCTTGTAGCGCTCGGCCAAGGTGACCACGTCGTCGTCGAGAGGGCCGCCTCCAAGCTCCATGCCGTGCTGTCGCTTCGAAAGCCCCGTGATGAGGGTCGTAAAGCTCGGCCGCGTCCACGAAGAGTTCGACACGTGGTTCGTAAAGACCACGCCGCCTCTGCCCAGGGCGTCCAGCCGCTTCGAGGTCGCGCGCTCGTACCCGTAGAGGCTCATGTGGCGGACGTTGAGCGCATCGGCGACCAACAATAAGACAGAGCCGTTCTCGAGGGGCTCGAGGGTGATGGGCTCCTCGAGCCGCGGGATCTCCATCTTCCCGAAATACTTCTCCGGCACGGGCAGCGCCTCGCGTTTTGGGACCGGTTTCTTCTCGGGCGGGGCCGTCGCCGTGGCGGTCTCCGCGGATGCTTGGGCCACTTTCGCCCTCGGGGATTTGGAGTCGGTCAGCGCTTTTTGGGCCGTGGGCGACTCGGAGCCACAAGCCGCGGCGGCGCCCGCGCAGACGGTCAGCAGCAGCGCTCGGGGCAGAGCCCCCGGGGCGCTATTAACGTTCATGACATCCTTCACTCGACTGATTCCCTCCGTTTTTTTCGTAAGCATCTCACTTCTTGCTCGAATCACCGGCGGTAATGTAGCCGGCGGCTTCGAGGGCCTTCATCGTCTCCTCGGACAGCTCCGGCACATCCGGGTTGATCTCCCCGGTGCGCAGCCCCAGCTCGGTTTTGAGGCGGCGGATCTCTTCGGCCTCGGCGCCGGAGTCATCAAAGAGGTTCTTCTGCTCCCGCGGGTCCGAGACGATGTCGTAGAGCTCGTAACGCTCTCGCCCCAGGGAGATGCTGGGAAGATCGACGGGGTCTGCGTGGGGAATGCTCCGATGCAAGCTGTTGAGGCGCCGCA
>JAABTR010000872.1 GCA_011389755.1 Deltaproteobacteria bacterium
GCGCCCAGATCTGGTACTACAACACCGCCCACACAAGGAAGGTCTGCCTGGCGCCGTGTTTGGCCGATTTGAACAAGTCGTATCACAAAAAAGACGGCTCACTCAACGACTGCATCCAGTGCGACGAAGACAAAAGCGGGCAGGTGTTCAAGGTGGTGTCCGGCCGAACCCGTCGCAACTCGGGCCTGCCCACGGCGCTGTGTCGCCCCTGCGACTCCGTCGCGCCGATTGTGCATCGCTATTGATTGAGCTTGAGCCGACTCAACACATAAAGAGGCGAAAGCAGGGGCTGCCGCTTCGCGCGTCCTACGGAAACGAGCGCTCGGCACGACGAGGCGCTGGCACTCTTGGGTGACGCCGTGTCGGTTTCGACATCCTCTTCGGAAACCGTGTCGCCACCGGCTCCCGGATGGTCGCCTTCACCCGAATCGCCGGTGAAAGCAAGATCACTCTCGGTGCCTCGGTCGGCGTCGAAGATGGAATCGCTTTCGGCGCCTGAACCCGTTTGAGCGTCCGTGCCGGAGTCGGTATCGGTTTCGATGACCGCGTCGGTGCCCACGTCCGTATCCGTTTCGTCCGCAGCGCACGAAATCCGGCCGATGCTTCCGTCCGCAGCGACGAAAACCGGGGAGCCGTCGTCTGCGAGATGTTCGCCGCTGCCAGGGGTTTCGACGAAGATCCGGGCCACAGGCCCCTGCATGGACACCGCCGTCACGGCAACCCCTCCACCCAAATCGTACCGGAGCCCCATTTCTATGCCTTCATAATGCGAGGTCCCAACCTCGACCCGGTCCACGTTCGAAGATGCCGCGCCCCCGCCTCCGTCCCTGGAGACGGTGAGGATCACGGCGTCTTTGCGCTCTCCCCCGAAGTCGCCGATCCCCGCGTAGCGGCTGTCGCTGCGGGCTCGTCGATACTCCAGGTAAAAATAGGATCCTTCCTCCCCTGTGATGGGGATCCTCACCGCGTGGATGCCGCACATCTCGCTGTCTGACGGATGGAGATTGAAGGTGTCGCTTCTGTTCGCGGTGACGACGAAGGCCGGGGCGATCCACCCCAGGTAGCGCTGATACGCGGCGCCGAAATAGACCCCTTCGCCCCAGCCCATCACGTCGTTGTAGTTGCCGTACTCTTCAATCGTGCAACCCTTTGCTCCGGGCAAATAGAGTGCACCACCACAATCGATGCTCCTCGAGTGGGTCATCCCCAAGTTGTGTCCCAACTCGTGAGCGAGGTACCACGGGCCGAAAGAGTCGTCCTTGTACATGGAAATGAGCTCGAACGAGAGCTCTGCCTGGTTTCCGATTCCGCCCACATCCGCCCAGGCGCCCTCCCAATCCGACCCGCACGAGACAGGCACGATACAGACGATGTGGTCGAATTTGGACGCGTCATTTCCTTCTTCTTCGAAGGCGGCGATCAACCTATCTGAGATGTCGTAGGTGTTGTCCCACTGGCAGTTCTTCGCCTCGTACGAGATGTCGTAGCGCCTGAAGATATCGCCGGTAAAAGTATCCCAGCCAAAAGATGTCTCCGCGTAGAAATGCTGCAATGAATCGACGGGGCCGTTGAACGCCGTAAGTGCCTGGTCCTCGCCGATGTCCGCCTCCTGCATGGCCAAGATCGCCACGCGGTGGTGCACAGGCGAGCGTTTCAAGGCCGTGTCGGTTCGGTAAAGAGTGGGCGCCAGTGGCCGCACCGCCGTCACAGCAAAGCGGCCGCCATTTGTCCAGGACCCTGCGACTTCCACTTTGGCGCCGGTTTTTATCGGTGGGGGCGCATCGAAAAGCAGCACTGTCCTTTGCCCCTTGCCGGTCTCGATGATGTGTTGCGTCTCGCTGCGCCCGAATGCATCGAGGGTGCGAATCCGAATGACCCCGCTGAGGGTCACCGCAGACATGGAAACGTCTACCCGGTGGTCCCCGGCAGGGCGGGTATATTGCGGGGGCTCACAGGCCATAAACGACACGGCAAAGAGCAGGCCCCAGAGACGATTCGTTCTCATAGGTGTGAGCGTTTTTTGCGCATTTATCATGGAAGTGTCAGTTCCTTTCGCTCGAACGACCAGTTCGATTCCCTTTTGGGTCAGCATTGCGACGAGAAGCCGCGGCTGGGCCCACGTGCGCGAAGCCTTACCCATAAAGTCTATTACCTCTGGGTGCCGATGCGTTTTCTTTTTTTTAAAACCCGGTTTTTTTAGGTTTTGTCATCCGCCGCGGTGAAAGTGAAAGATTGCCCCGGC
>JAABTR010000873.1 GCA_011389755.1 Deltaproteobacteria bacterium
GCCGCTCCCACAAACGATATTGTTCTCGAGGTTGTTGACCGCCGGGGCGACCACGAGCCGCACGATTTCTTGATCGGGGGCCTCTTTGACGGCAGCGGCCACGATCGTGGGCATGTCGCCTGCCGCCCGCGAGGAGCTTGACGCGAGATGGGTTGCAAAAAAGCAAACGATAAAGAGTGTCGAGCGCTTCATGGTTCGCCTCCTTCGGTGGACTCCTTGTGTACGCCCATGGGATCGTCACCTATGATCTCCAGGATCCTGATGCCGTAGCGATCGCCGACCACCACCGCTTCTCCACGGGCGACCAGCTTCCCGTTAGCCAAGATGTCGAGCTGATCCCCCGCCGGGCGGTCCAGCTCCACGACCGTGCCCGGCATCAGGTCGATGAGCTCGCCCATGGTCATCGAACGTCTGCCGACCTCCACCGTCAATTCCAAGGGGATGTCGAGCAGGAAGTTGATCGAGCGGGCCTTTTGTGCGGCAGCGGCCTGAACATGAGCCGCCCCGAGCGCGTCCGCCCCGGTGCGGCCGTTCGATTGGGCTCCTGCGATGGGTTGTCCGGGTTGCGGCGTGGCGTTTTTTTGGTTTGGATCGTTCATTTGTTGTCCCTGCCTTTTATGCGTTCTTGGATTCGGACCGCGATGTTTCCGCGGGAGACCATGGGTTCGCCCAGGAGCTTGGGCAGGCCGCCCACGGTCACGCGCAGCGGATCGCCGACGACGGTTTCGAGCTGGATGAGCGCGCCCGGCTGCATCTGCCACAGCTGGGACACGCTGACGTTGAAGCGCCCCAGCTCCACCGCCACACGGACCGGGGTGGATGTCAGGTGCGCCCGCATGAGCTCCCGGACGCGTTTGGGCATGGGCATCAGCAAGTTTGCCGGGCCTCTAAACCAGACCCCGGCTCCTGGGAGCTTGGTCAGGGCGAAGCGAATGAGCATCCACGCAGGGGTCCGGGGTCTGGCCGCCCAGAGGTCCCTTGGATCCGCCTCTTCTATGGCCACGCGCGGCCTGCCTGGGGTGATGGCGCCGAAAGCCTCCACGAGGTCGGCGATGAGATCGCGCAGGAGCCTCATCTCCAGGGCTGTCAGCGCCTTGAGGGACGGTTCGTCTTGGTCGTCTTCGTCTTCGAGTAAAATGGCGCCGGTCCGGCGATCGACGAACCGCCGGGCGACCATCTTGTCGACCCCCACCAGGGCGGGAGCTGTGCCCACCGAGAACGAGAAAACGACGGAGGTGTCTTCATCGATGGCTGAAGGCTTGGCCATGCCGTCGGGCATGTCATCTCCGTAGTCACCAGGGATGTTGTCTTCGAGCACGAGGGCGTCCAAGACCTCGGCCCGCACCCGGCGGCCGAGGGCGCCGGTGAGGATGGATTCGATGCGTCCGGTCATCTCTTTGCCGCATTCGGTCCAGCGCGCCTCGGCCTTTTTGGCGAAGGAATGTCCACCGGTCAGCTCAAAGTCGTTGATGTGCGCGGCGGCCGGGCCTTCGGATTGCATGGCCGCGTAGATGGCTTCGAGCTCTTCTTGTGTGAGGACGGGTTCCATATTTGCTCACCTACTGTGTGACGAACTCAGTGAACAGGACCGTGATGACGAACTCTCGACCCAAGCGTTTGTTGATGGCGTCGCGCAGCTTGTTTTGGAGCTCGACTTTGTTTTCTTTGGTTTTCGTGTCTTCGGTGGCCAGGCTCGATAGATGCATCAAGACCTCGTTGCGCGCGAGCATGCGGACCTTCTCGAAGTGCTCGACAGTCTGCTGATTGGGGAGCTCCAAGGTGACGCCGACTTTGAGATATCCGGTGCCCGCCGGGCTGTCGATGTTGACGACGAACGGCTGCAGGTCGATGAGCGGACCCGGCTCGTTCCCTTTTTGAAACGCGGCGGCCGGATCTTCTTCGGCCCCTTTTTCGCTCTTGCCGCCCATCAAAAAGAAAGCCGCGCCTGCTATTCCCACGACGTTTAGGACCACCACGATGATGACGATGAGCTTCGTCTTCGACTTTGGGGCCTGTGATTTCGCCTCTTCGTTCATGAATCACTCCTTTGTCGCCGCAGGACGAAACGAATGGTCTGTCCGGCGCCTGGACGAAGCTGAGGGCTGATGCTCGGTGAATCGATGCGGTTGCGTTCGAGGGTCTCGACCACTTTGGCCAGGACCTTTGGACCTTCGTGCCAGGACCAGGTGGCGACGACGTCGATGTCACCGCCCCACAGTTTTATGATTGTCGCGATCTGATT
>JAABTR010000175.1 GCA_011389755.1 Deltaproteobacteria bacterium
AAGCGCTTCCGCGAAGACCTGTACTACAGGCTCAACGTGGCCCGCTTTCGCCTCCCGGCCCTGCGGGAGCGCCCCGAAGACATCCCGCTGCTCGTGCAGCACTTCATAAAAAAATTCTCCAAAAAGATGGGCCGCTCGGTCAAGATCGACGACGAGGCGCTCAAGCGCTTGATGTCGTACCAGTTTCCGGGCAACGTCCGGGAGCTGGAGAACCTCATCGAGCAAGGAGTGGCGCTCACCATCGACGGCAACATCCGGGTGGGCGACATCATGCCGCCCGAAGACTCCGACGTGCTCGAGATGAAGACCCTCGAAGACGTCGTCGCGGCCGCGGAGAAGCAGGCCATCCAGACCTCCTTGATGCTGCACGAGAGCACCGAAAAGGCGGCCGATGCCCTGGGGCTGTCAGCCACCACCTTGTGGCGCAAGATGAAAAAACTCAATATCGACAACCCCCACAGGCGTCGTTAGTCGGCCACAACTTCGCGAATCCCTGGTAAAACCATACCGACGGGCTTGTTCCCCTCGCAAAATTGCCGTATTTCCCTCGCACCGGCGCGGGCGTGAGCCTCTCGAGAGCAAGGAGCCAGGTATGAGCACGATAGACTTCGCCGCCTATCTCAAAGACGACTGGAAGCCGGCGCTCGGCTGCACCGAGCCCGCCTCCATAGCCTACGCCGCCGCGAGCGCGGCCCATCAAGCCGGCGGGGACGTGGAGGCCATCCGGCTCGTGTGCGACCCCCGCATCTACAAAAACTGCTACGCCGTCGGCATACCGAACTCCGGCCACAAGGTGGGCATCCGCTGGGCGCTGGCCATCGGTGCGCTCCTGCCGGATCCTTCATCGAAGCTCGAGTGCTTCAAAGACGCGACCGCAGACATTGTCGAGCGGGCCGGGCGACTCATCGATTCGGGCGCGGTCTGCGTGGAGGTCGATGTAAAAAAACAAAACATCTTCGTCGACTGCCAGGTGACGACAAGCCTCGGACACGGCCGCGCCGTGATCCAAGACGACCACACCGGCCTCGTCCGGCTCGAAAGAGACGGGGCCGTCGTGTTCGAAAAGGCCGCCAAGATGGCAGACCGCACCGACAATCCCCGCTTCGCGCTCTCCCGGATGAGCTACGCGAGGCTCATGGAGCTGAGCGAGGGCATCGGCGCACAGGAGCGCGCCCTGCTCAGAAAGGGGATCGAGTACAATCTGGCCATCGCCGAGCACGGGCTGTCGCTCTTCCCGAAGAACTTCATCGACATGGCTCAAGACGACGCCATCTCCCGCATCGGTCGCAGAGTCTGCGCGGGAGTCTACGCCCGCATGTCCGGCGAGGATTTCGTGGTCATGTCGCTGGCCGGCTCGGGGAACAAGGGCATCACCACGTCGGTGCCGCTCGTCTTGTGGGCGCAGGAGCAGGGCATCGACGACACCGCGGTGGAGGAGGCGCTGGCCCTCTCCTGCGCCGTGACATCGTCGATCACCGAGCACCTGGGGACCCTCTCGGCCGTGTGCGGCTGCTCCAACGCGGCGGGGATCGGGCTGACCGCGGGGCTGGTCTATCTCGACGGCGGCCCGCCCGACCAGATCTCACTGGCTGTCCGCAACATGGTGGGCAACGTCACCGGCATGATCTGCGACGGCGCCAAGATCGGCTGCGCCCTCAAGACCCTCACCTCGGTGGACGCAGCGTTTCGCAGCGCGTCTTTGGCGAAAGCGGGCATCGGCATCCCCGCCACCGACGGCATCATCGGGGAGGACGACTCCGCCACCTTGGCACACCTGGGGCGCATCGCCACGCGCGGCATGACCGCCATGGACAGCGAAATCCTCGCGATCATGCAGGAAAAACTCGCCGCGAGGCCGGCTTCATGAAGATAGGCTCCTTCGATATCGGGCCGGGGGCCTTCTTGGCTCCCATGGCCGGAATCACCAACCCGCCCTTTCGCCGGCTCTGCCTGGAGATGGGCGCCTCGCTCACGGTCACCGAGCTCATCTCCTGCCACGCGCTCCTGTTTTTGTCGGCCAAGGAAAAAAACCGCACTCGCAAGCTGGGCCAAAAGACCGTGTCGCTGATCGAGCGCTACCCCGGCGAGTCACCGCTGGCCGTTCAGATCTTCGGCCGGGACCCCGAGGCCATGGCAGAGGCGGCGCGCATCGCGGCCGGCGAGGGCGCCGATATCATCGATCTCAACTTCGGCTGCCCCGCCCGCAAGGTCATCAAAAACGGCGAGGGGAGCGGCGTGGCGCTCATGCGCGACCCACCCCTGCTCGAAGAGATCGCGCAGAGGGTCGTTCGCGCCGTGGACGTCCCGGTGACCGCCAAGACCCGCCTGGGTTACGGTCCGACCGAGAAAAACGCGGTGGAGGTCGCGCGGCGCATCGAGGGAGCCGGCGTCCAGGCGCTGTGCGTCCACGCCAGAACCCGAGACCAGGGGCACAGCGGCCCCACCGATCTCGCGCTCCTCCGCGAGGTGGTAGACGCCGTCGGCATCCCGGTCATCGGAAACGGCGGCATCCGCTGCAAGGCCGACGCAGACCAAATGCTGGCACAGACCGGGTGCGCCCGGGTGGCCGTGGGCCAAGGGAGCAAGGGAAACCCCTGGATCTTCTCTGAGCTCGTGGGCGAAGCCTTCGCGGCCGGCCTCGAAGACCGCATCGCCACGTGCCGGCGGCACTTGGAGCTCTATGTTCGCTGGATAGGGGAGGCTCGAGCCGTGATCGAGATGCGCAAGCACGCGTCGTGGTACCTCAAGGGCTTTGCCGGCGCGGCGGCTCTGCGCGGCAGGCTGGGGCTCGCGGTCGACGTGGCGTCCTTCCACGGGCTCCTCGACGAGGTCCCGGTGAGTGAGGCATCGGCAAAAGAGGCTTCGCC
The DNA here is from genome assembly GCA_011389755.1 of Deltaproteobacteria bacterium. Taxonomy (GTDB): domain Bacteria; phylum Myxococcota_A; class Polyangia; order JAAYKL01; family JAAYKL01; genus JAABTR01. The sequence goes on from JAABTR010000175.1 coordinate 2,868, forward strand.
GTCGTGATCCTCGTTGGAACCAGCGGCTTCGATTACGAGGACTGGCGGGGCGCCTTCTACCCCAAAAAGCTCCCCCGCGCCGAATTTTTGACCTACTACTCCGGTCAGTTCGAGGCGCTCGAGCTCAACTTCAGCTACTACCGCATGCCCACCGCCGCGCAGCTCGCCTCCATGGTGGATCG
>JAABTR010000176.1 GCA_011389755.1 Deltaproteobacteria bacterium
GGGGCAAGTGGCGTTCTCCATCAAGGCCCACCGCTCCATGACCCACGAGCGCGTCGCCTCCAAGTCGGACTACAACGAGTTCCTCGAGGCGCTCAGGCCGCTGCGCGAGTCAGGGACCCTGGCCGCCGTACTCGCCCAGTTTCCCTACTCTTTCCAACAAGTTCAGGAGAACCGTTCCTACGTCAAGAGCCTCGCCGAGGCCCTCGGCCCGCCGCTGGTGGTCGAATTTCGCCGCCGGGACTGGGCCGTCGATCCCATCCTCGCGTGGCTTCGAAGCAACCGCCTGGGCTTTGTCTGCGTGGACGAACCGCCCATCGAGGGGCTCATGCCCAAGATGGCCGCGGCCACCGGCACCCCCGGCTACGTGCGCTTCCACGGCCGCAACGCCGAAAAGTGGTACCGGCACGACCGGGCCGAGCAGCGCTATGACTACCGCTACGCTCCCAAGGAGCTGGCCGAGTGGGTCCCTCGCATAAGGCGCATCGAGCACAAGGTGGGTAAGATGATGGTCTTTTTCAACAACCACTTTCAGGGCAAAGCCGTCGAGTCGGCCAAAATCATGGAGCGGCTCCTCGCCATGGAAGCCGCCGGGCAGCTCAAAGACGTCCCCGAGGACTATTAATATTTCATTTTGTGAAGTTTTTTATTTGGTAGTAACATCTCGTCGAGTTCGAAGTAAGAAATCCAAGCTGGGCGGCAGCTAGATGACTAAGAATATACACGAGTTACGTGATCCGATTCACGCTTTTGTCCGTTTGACCACGGATGAGAGAAAGGTCCTCGACTCCAAGCCTTTTCAAAGACTTCGCCATATACATCAACTCGCTCTGACTTACTTGGTCTACCCAGGAGCCACTCACCGACGCTTCGAGCACTCCCTAGGCGTGATGGAGCTGGCAGGTCGTGTGTATGACATCGTGACGAGGCGTGAAAACCTGGAATACCTCCCGAGGGAGGCCTTTTCACTCCTCTCGGACTTATCCGACAACATGAAGCTCGAGTACTGGCGACGGGTGCTGCGTATGGCCGCGCTCTGTCATGATCTCGGTCACCTTCCTTTTTCGCATGCAGCAGAAAGGCGGCTCCTTCCGGAAGGAAGGACCCACGAGAATCTGACCGCGCTACTGGTTCGCAGCCCTGAGATGGCATCTATCTGGTCGGATATGAAAATTAATTCGGAGGACGTCGTAAAACTTGCCCTCGGACCTAAAGATCTGCCGACAGTTTCTTTTTCAGCGTTGGAGACAATCTTATCGGAAATCGTGGTTGGAGACGCGTTCGGCGTCGATCGCATCGACTACCTGTTACGAGATTCTCTGCATCTGGGCGTCGCTTACGGACGATTTGATCATTTTCGGTTAATCGATACATTGCGAATACTTCCTTCGCCTCCGCAAAGTGAACAAGACGAGGCTGACAGCGATGACGAAATCGAGCTTGCGCTCGGGGTCGAAGAAGGAGGAATGCAGTCAGCGGAGGCCCTCCTGCTTGCCAGATATTTCATGTTTTCCCAAGTATACTTCCACCCGATTCGCAGAATCTACGATATCCATCTAAGCGATTTTCTCACCGCCTGGTGGGGAAAAAACGGCTACCCGTTCACCACACAAGAGCACCTGTCCCTCACTGATTCCGAAGTGATGGTGATGATGCGCAAGGCACAAAACGACCCAGGCGCGGCGGGCCACGAAGACGCCCGGCGTATTTTGGAAAGAATGCATTTCAAACTGATCTACAGTAGAAACCCCGCAGACACCGCCTTGAATCCGGAGGCCGGAGATCAAGTATATGTTACCTTGCGGCGGGAATTCGGCGCGGAAAGTTTCCGCCACGACCGATATACCCAAAAAGCCGGTCTTCCCAATTTTCCCGTTTTGCTCCGAGACGATAGCACGACTTCCTCTCTTGCTATTTCCGAGACACTCCAACGCTTACCGGTGGTCTCTGTTGATTCGGTTTACGCCGATCCGGGTGTTCGAGATAAAGCGAAACGCTGGCTAGACAAAAACCGGGGCAGTATTTTACAACCCGCAACCGAGGAGAGACACGATGAATCGGCTATCTAAAGCTGCGATTATTACAAATCTCGTCAAAAGCCTCCGCGAAAACGGAAGCTGGGCCGGCGAAACCCATATCCAGAAGTCGATATATCTTCTCCAAGAGGTTCTGGGTCGCGACCTCGGTCTCGACTTCATTTTGTACAAGCATGGCCCTTTCTCCTTCGATCTCAGGGATGAGTTGACCGCTTTGCGCGCGGACGGCCTGCTGGATCTCGAGCCACAAGAAATCCCGTATGGCCCACGACTTTCTCCCACAACTCGAGCTGATCAACTCCAAAAAAGATTCCCAAAAACTATCGGAGAACATTCAGACGCCATCAAGGAAATTGGCCACCGTCTTGGGCATCGCGGAGTCAGTGCGCTCGAGCGCCTTGCGACCGCGGTGTACGTCTCTCAAAAAAACCCCGGGGTAACAAGAGAAGCCCGAATCCAGGCTCTGACAGAGATCAAACCCCATATCCGTCCAGAGCTCGCCTCGAAGGCCGTCGTCGAAGCGGAAGAATGGCTGAGCACTCACCGAGAAAAATAGCGACTTCATTACCAAGCCTCTAAGTTTTGGGCACGCAACCGACCCAACTATGACATTGAAAATGCCATCTCGCCGACGACCGGCGTCCATCGCCCCTCCCTATGTCTCGGAAAAGCGCCCGAGCGAAGGTAGCTATTGGAGTCGCTTTCCCCAGACCCGCTACCTGGGCAGCAAGCGCAAGCTTCTGCCCATCCTCGCCGAGACCCTCGCGCGACTCGAGTTCGACACCGCCCTGGACGCCTTTTGCGGGACCGCCTCGGTGGCGTACCTCTTCAAGTGCCTGGGCAAGAACGTGGTGGCCAACGACGCCCTCGTCTCGAACGCGATCGGCGCCCGCGCCCTGCTCGCCCACGAGCGCCCGGCGGTCTCCGGGCGGCTCCCCGAGCTGTGCCGAGGCCTGCCCGATCCCACCGCCGAGGCCGGCTTCATCGAGACCACTTTCCACGACATCTTTTACGAAGCACAGGAAAACCGCTTCCTCGACCAGCTCCTACCTCGTTTGCACGCCCTGCCCGCGCCGGGCAGAGACATGGCTCTTTACGGGCTGTTCCAAGCCTGCCTGGCCAAGAGGCCCTACAACCTGTTCCACAGGGCCAACGTCAAGATGCGGCGGGCCGATGTCAGGCGCTCCTTCGGCAACAAGAAGACCTGGGACACCCCGTTCCTCGATCTGATGACCCGCGCCTGCGAAGAGGCCGAATCGGCCATCTTCAAAACCGACAAACAGTGCATCGTTACCTGCAAAGACGCACTGGACATCGATCCGACCCCCTTTGATCTGGTCTACCTGGACCCGCCCTATGTCTCTTCCAAGGGCGCGGCGGTCGACTATCTCGACTACTACCATTTTCTCGAGGGGCTCGCCCGCCCCGAAGGTTGGGCCGAGCGCATCCTGACCCGCTACAAGCACAAGCCTCTCAGGGGAAGAGGCCAAAACCCCTGGTCAGATCCCTCCCAGATCACGGCTCAGCTCGAGCTGGCCATTGATCACTTCGCGGGTCGCATTTTGGTCATTTCCTACCGATCCGACGGAATCCCTTCTATATTTGATATCGAAGCGATGCTCAAAAGGCGCGGGCGCCGAGTTTGGGCAGTGGACACAGGGCGTTACACTTACGCTCTGAGCCGGAATCGATCATCTTGTGAGATCTTGCTAATCGGGTTATGATTATAAATCAATTTATTTGCTCGACTTATGGCGTCAGGTTATAATTTCGTGATGAAATACGCGCGCCTCAAAACTCCGGCTCTGCTCTTGAGCCTGCTGATATCTATCTCCTTCAACCCGCCGAAAACAAAGGCTAACCCAACCCCCAAAGAACCCCAGCCGACCCGCCAAGATGACGCCGCGCTCGCGATCGTGCTCCACCCGGCCGGGGAACCTTCAGGCGCCGAGCTTTCGGACAAGGGCCGGGACGT
>JAABTR010000177.1 GCA_011389755.1 Deltaproteobacteria bacterium
AGGACGCCGCGCTCGCGATCGTGCTCCACCCGGCCGGGGAACCTTCAGGCGCCGAGCTTTCGGACAAGGGCCGGGACGTCAGGGGAATATATATCCCAGTCGGCCGAATCGGCTCACGAGAGCCCGAAGAGATCGTGAACTGGGTGGTTCACAAGATACAAGCCTCGGCGGTCATCATCGACCTCAAGGACGACCGGGGCAGGGTGACCTTTGCCGACGATTTGCCCTATGCCAAAGGAGGCCTCCACGGCCCCTTCCCGAAAAAACTCCCCCAGATCATCGACGGGCTCAAAAAAAACGGAGTTTACGTCATCGGGCGCCTGGTGTGCTTCAAGGACAACCAGCTGCCCAGAAGGCGCTCCCAAGCCTCGATCCTGGACCGCCGGGACAACACGCTGTGGAAAGACCACACCGGTATAACGTGGCTGGATCCCTCATCTCCTTTGGCTCACGAATATATCGTGAATATTGCCAAAGCGGCCGAGCAGCTCGGCGTGGAGGAGATACAGCTCGACTATATCCGCTTTCCCGTGGAGCCGCTTACCCGATACGCCCGCTACCCCAACAAACTGCCAGGCACGAAGCGGCACGAGATCATCGCGGCCCTTTTGTCCGCCGTGGACCGAGCTATCACTATCCCCTTGTCCGCCGATGTCTTCGGCTTGACCGCCTACAACGAAGGGGACTCCGACGGGCTCGGGCAGTCGCTCGAGCACCTGGCTCCCTACCTCGACGCCATCTCCCCGATGCTCTACCTGGCGAATTTCCACGAGAAATTCTGGTCGAACCCCGACCCCGATCGCAACTACGCCCTGGTGCACAACGCGGTCCGGAACATCCGGGAGCGCCTGGGCGAAGACATCGCCGTCAGGCCCTTGTTGCAGGGGTTTCGCTATCGGGCCAAAAACTACGGACCGCATTTCTTTAGCAACCAGATAGACGCGGCCGAGGCAGCGGACGCGTCCGGCTACCTTTTTTGGAATCAATCGGGAAGGTACAAGCTCTTGGCAAATGTCTGGCGGAGCCAAAAAGAGGAGCCGGAGGTCGCCGAGCCGGAAAAAGAGAGCGCGAGCTCCCAGCGCGCCGCGCCGCCTTGAATATCAGGCTTCTTCTTTCTCGTGAACGATGCGGTCGATCCACTTGTTGACCTGGTCTTCGACCTTGGGTTTGAACATCTTGGCCATAAAGCCGAGCGTCAGCTCGATGGAGACGGTCGTGTCCGTCATGACCACGCGTCCATCTTTTAAAGCGCCGCCCGACAGGTGGCAGATGTCGCCCTCCCACTTGTGGGTCAGACCAAA
>JAABTR010000178.1 GCA_011389755.1 Deltaproteobacteria bacterium
GACTTGCGTTGCTTCCACCGAGCTCACGGCCGCCATAGCGCCCGGTCGGCTCTTTGCGGCAGCCGCCATGGCGCGCCCTCGCACCACCGAGAGCTTCATCACATCCCCGGGCGCGAGCACCCCCGAAGCCGCCAGCGCCGGCAGCTCCCCCATGGAATGCCCGGCCACGGCGCAGGGCGCCACCTTCGCCTCGTCGAGCCTGCGCCACAGGGCCAGGCTCACCGCGCACATGGCCGGCTGCAAGAGCTCGGTTTGGCTCAACCTGCGCGACGGACCCTTGCGGCAGAGCTCCCCCAGATCCAGCCCCAGCTCGTCTCGAACCCCGTCGCGCAGCTCGTCGATGAACCCGTCCTTTCCGAACAGGTCCCTGCCCATCCCCACCTCCTGAGCGCCTTGCCCGGGGAACAAAAAGACGACTCTTTTCATGCTCAGCTCACCGTTGAGGTCAATCCGCCGTCCACGACGATCGACTGCCCGATAATATAGCTCGCGGCGTCGCTCACCAGAAACGACACCACGCCGGCCACCTCTTCGACCTTGCCGAAGCGCCCCAGCAAGATGCGCTCCGCGCTTTGGCGCTTGACCTGCCTGGGCAGCTTGGCGGTCATGTCCGTCTCGACGAACCCGGGCAGCACCGCGTTGACACGCACGCCCTTGGGCGCGAGCTCGGCGGCCAGCGCGCGGGTCATGGCCACGAGGCCGCCCTTGGACGCGCAGTAGTTGACCTGTCCGGCCACACCAAAGAGCGCCGCCACCGAAGAAACCGTCACGATGGCCCCAGATCTGCGCATCATCATGGGGCGACAGGCCGCCTTGGCAAAACGAAAGGCGCCGGTGAGGTTGGTGTCGATGACCCGATCGAAGTCGTCGTCTGCCATGAGCATCAGGTACTGATCCTTGGTGACGCCCGCGTTGAGCACCAAAATGTCCAAGCCCCCCTGTCCTTCGACAACCTCCGACACGAGCTCTTCGACCGCTTCGGAATCTCTCTGGTCACACATCCGCGCCTGGGCGACCCCGCCGCGTTGGCCGGCCAGCTCCACGGTCCGGGCCGCCTCTTCTTCGCCCCGGGCATACGTGAGGGTCACGCGAGCCCCTCGCCCGGCCAGCTCCACCGCCACGGCCCGGCCGATGCCCCGAGACCCGCCGGTGACCAGCGCCACGCGCCCTTCGAGATTGCGTTCCACCAAAACCTCCTACTCCTTCTTCGTGCTTTTACGGGGGCCGCCCCGGCGCCAGAGCTTCAGCAGGCCCTCTCCCACGGCCACCACGGTCCGCCCATCCGCCGAGGACAAGACGCGAAAAGCCCGGCCTCTCTGCCCGGCCGAGAGTCTCTCGGTCAACCGGCCGTCTCCATCGAGACGGATCTCGCCGCCGTCCACCGAGCAGCTCACCGCGTCGACGCCTGCCACATAGCGAATCTGCCCTGTGCA